>JAYTXB010000734.1:0-1791 GCA_043743205.1 Schlesneria sp. | reverse complement strand
ATGTCGTGCGTCGTGACTATGCCGCTCAAGCGATCGCGAAGGCGACTGAATTTGTACAATCGACTGACCAAGTCAAAGGCAAGGCCCAAATGTTCGTTGACAGCGGGATCAAGCCGTTAGACGCCCTGCATTTGGCGTCTGCGATCGAAGTCCAAGCGAACTTTTTCTGTACCTGTGATGACCGTTTTCTCAAGAAAGCCCGTTCCCTCGACACCTCACCAACCATCGTCGTGTCGCCTGTGGAATTGGTCGCGGAGCTTCAACAATGACGACTCACATGAAGCCACTCAATGAAGTCAATCATCAGGCCATCCGATTGCTTTCTGAGCAAATGGGAATCGTCGATACAGTTCGGTTCGTGAACCAATTCACGACGGGTCATGGAAACTACACCGACGAACGCGATGCCTTGTTCGGGCATCTCACGTTGGACGACATCGTGACCGCCATCGAAAGCAAACGCGGCAAGCAGACGCCCAACAAGTCGCTCAACCCGACACCGACAAGCCCGGCGAATTGAGTTCTGCGTATCTCCAACCTTCTCGCGCCGGGCTTGCCGGTGCGGGTTAACTGTGGCTTTGGGCGGCTCGAACACAGAACCAATACGACCCGGAAACCACCACGTCTCGGAGATCCCCGAATCGAGAACGTCTACAATTACATCGCGGGGGGCGTGGCCTTTTTGTTCGTATGCTCTCTGTTCAGTGGTTCAAGCGATTCGATTGACATCGAGTTAGAGGCTATCCGAGAAGTCGGATTGTGAGCCGCAAGGCGCTAGCCGCGGGTTCTGGATTCGTTCAATACCCGCGGCTAGCGCCCTGCGGCTCACAAAAGTTAGTGCTCAACGCAACTTCTCGGACAGTCTCTTAGCGAAAGCGGACGACCGTGACGCGCCTGGTGAGCCACCTGAGGGCGATTTCGATACTGAAGACAATCTGAAAAGCTGCGTCAAACAGTTCTCCCGCACCGCTGGATCGTGGAACGCACGTTCGGATGGCTGGTCGTTACCGACTGCTCTGCCGTGAACACGAAGCCACTCTTGCCAGCAGCCGCACCGACATCCACCTGTGCTTGACTCACATCATGCTCCGCCGTCTGACTCGAACACAAAAAGCCCGGCCTCAGAACGAGCACCTGCGGGCTCACATCGCCTGGCTTTCCAGAGGCCCTCTCAGAACTCGTGTCGATATCCTCCCTCGCTCACGCTGCGGGTTACTTTTTGAACGGGCTGCTAAGCCAGCAGGCTGCGGACGACCTTGCCATCGACATCTGTCAGCCGGAAGTCGCGACCTTGGAAGCGATACGTCAGTCGCTCATGGTCGAGGCCGAACAGATGCAGCAGCGTGGCTTGCAGGTCGTGGACGTGAACCGGGTCGCGCGCGATGTGCCATCCCAGCTCGTCGGTTTCGCCGATCACATGGCCCCCCTTTACGCCGCCCCCTGCCAGCCACAGGCTGTACGCGGGAACAGATCAAAGGGGTCAGGACTCTTTGATTGAGCTTGATGGCGGAGAGCCATACAAAGAGTCCTGACCCCTTTGTTCTCCGAGCTGCCGGAACTCGGTGCGCTCAATCGCGGTGAGGTCGCAAAGCTCGTCGGTGTCGCGCCCATCAATCGGGACTCCGGCACCAAGTCTGGCAAGCGATTTATCGGTGGAGGTCGAGGACAAGTTCGGCGAGTATTATATATGGCCGCCCTCGTGGCCCTCCGTCACAACCCGACTATTAAAGCCTTCTATCAACACCTCAAGGCGAAGGGCAAAGCGTCCAAGCTCGCGATAGTCGCCTGCAT
>JAYTXB010000733.1:0-2433 GCA_043743205.1 Schlesneria sp. | reverse complement strand
AAACTCTCCGCTCATGCGTCTCAATCGCGACAGCAGATAGACTGTATTGTTGAATGCGAGCCCGAGCGCAATCGAAAGAATGAGTGCGATTCCAGGTTTCACGGGAGTGCGGAACATTGCGAGAGTGCCGAGCAAAACCGCCGGCGGCACGAGATTCGGGATGCACGCGATGATCGCCCAACGCACCGAACGGAAAATGAGAGCGAGAACGATACCGATAATCACGAGCGAGTGCCAGAAACCGTAAACGAGTTCACGTGCGACTTCACGATTGATCTCGTGACTCTGTACGGCCAAACCCGACTCCACCACTTCGGAGCCAGGCCGATGCAGTGCGATCAGGTTGGCCTTCACCGTGGCGAGGTCTCCCACCACGATGAAGTTGCGGAACGAGTAGTCTCTCGGCGCGATGCCGTTCATTGCATCGCGCAGTCGGAAGACTGTGTTCCATTTCACGACCTTCGCGCCGGGGAATCGAAAGCGACCATAGCCTGCGTTCTCAAACCCGCGAGACGGTTGGTCGGGAGAGCAGACTCCCATCGCGTGCGAACCGTTGGACGTGGCCAACACCACTGGATGCGACTGCTCGCCGGGACCATCATCGAGCGGTTCGAGTTCACTCGACTGCGGGTTGAACTTCCAGAACGTCTCGAACTCAGGCGGCATGTAACCGGTAACCGCTTCAAACTGAGCGTAGCTGTGCTGCTCTCCGACCGGCACGCCGAAGGTCACGTCGTACTGAATGACGTGCGGCAGGCTTCGGTAGCCGATGCGGACTCGCTTCGTGAGCAAGTGATCCGACAAGACGGTCGTGTTCTTCGCGGGATGTCCCTGCGATTTTTCATCGGGTGCCAACCAGAAGGCCATCTGATTCGTCGTCTGGAGTTCATGACCCTTCGCGATCAGATGCAGCAGTCGGCTGGATGACGTTGGTCCGGCTCCATCCTTCACCGAACCCGCCTCGGTCGGGTTGAAGGTTTCAGGTGTGAACGGCGTTCCCGCATCGAAGTTCGATGCCGACTGTATCTGCCGTCCATGATCGGCACTGTTCACGAACTCCTTTCCGTTCCAAGTCAGTGAATGAATCGCTCCCGCCAATCGAGTCGTCGTCGTGATGACGATCTCGGAGTCGCCTGCCGCCGCGCGAATCACGGCATTGCCCAAGGGAGCGGAGTCATCAGCGGAGACGCAATTTTCACGCAAGGACAGAACACAGATCACCGCCACGAGAAGCCGCCCGAGAACAGTTCCGGAGGAGGAACGCTCATACCCGTCCGGCTGTTGTTCGACGGAAGACAGGACGGGCATGAGTGCCGCTCTTCCAAATCGCGGTCGTGTGATCGGAACTGTTCTTACGGCACGAACAGCGCCTGGCGTGAGTCTTCGTCGAAGGGGACTCGTTTGAACGGGAAGAAGCATGAGCTGTCACTTCGCCTGGTACTGGATGTCGTCGAGATAGATCGTAAACGTCTTGCCCGAACCCGCGACCGTGATCGCGAAGCCGGTCTTGATGCGACTGAGGTCTTTCCCCGCGAGGTCGATTTGAAACGACTGCCACTCGGTCGTGAGCGTCACCTTTTCCAGCTTGGCCGATCCCGAATCGGCGTACTTCTTGTCCTTGCCGAGCAGGCCGAGTTCAAACGACGCCACTTCGCCACCCTGTTCACCGCGTGCCCAAAACGACAGTCGCTTCGCGCCAGTGATGTTCCAACCGCCGGGCTTGTCTCCCCAGTCATTGGGAGGACTTTGCCAGACGATCCCGCCCCACGTGTCGTTGGTGTTGAAGTCGAACTTCAAACAGGTTTGTCCCGAGTGCGGCTTGGTCACACACGCCTCATCGAGCTTCATCGCCTTCGCGTTTCCCATCCAACCGGTGGGGACGAACGGCGGTTTGTCGCGACTTCCTTCGTCATACAGAACGAAAGGAAACGCGGCCTTGCTGGCAGGAACCGTTCGCACCGGTGCGTTCACATAGAGCGGGACGTTTGCCACCGCCGCCCCGCCGTGACCATCACGCACGAACGCGAACAGTCGATAGCCGCCGCCCTCTGCGGGAATCTGCACTTCGACCGACGTGTTGCTCGACTTCACAATGGCAGCGGGAAACGTCGGTGGGACCGCGACCGCATCGCCACCCTCCGCAAAAACAGTCTGCTCCGCCTGCAAGACCCATTCGACTTTCAGCTCATCCTGTTCGGGATCAACCGCATCGAGCGTAGCCTTGATCGTGGCGAGCGGCTCCACTTTGGCAGGACCAGTCAGCACGAGTGACTTGATCGCGGGACAACGATTCGCGATTGGCCGTCCCGTCCAAAGTTCACTCAGCACATCGACCGCTGCGGTGCGAGAGCCATCGGGCAACAGCAGCCCGAACCATGTCGCCGTCGCCTCCTGCTTCTGTCCCCACACGAAGGCATAGCTTCCCAAGCACTG
>JAYTXB010000732.1:0-1710 GCA_043743205.1 Schlesneria sp. | reverse complement strand
GAGCCGCATGCCGTCAGGCTGCGGGTTTCCTGCGGCGATCAAGAACCCGCAGCCTGACGGCGTGCGGCTCGCCAAGGCCTCATTCGTGACCGCGCGAGGCATAACACTGCCGGATCGGAGCCCCGCAGCGGCGAACAACTCGCGGATCGGCAACTCTCGCCGACCGCCGAATCAGGGCGTGCCGTTGCTCAGACCGCGAGTCCCTCCGCACTGTGTGGCTTCCCGCGAAACAACCGCTGTGACATGAAAAATCATCAAAGTCCGCCAAATGGGTTACATCCCCGCGATTGGAATGACCGATACGACTAGAGAGTCCCGAGCCGTCGGGGCGAACGGACACATCAAAACGCGATCGAAGATTACTTCGCCGCGACCTCACGGGTTCTCTGATCTCACTGGCTTGGCGGCCTCGAATTGCCGGAAGGAGTCGAATATGCGACGCGGAACTTGGTTGCTCGCCATCTCTGGAATGATGGCACTTGTAAATGGTGCCAGTTTCGGGGCCGACCCAGCCTTCGGAACCAACGGCCAGCCTACCACTGAGGGAGCCGCCGGTGAGTTTCAAACTCGCAGCGGTCGCATTGCAGCGACTCCCGCCAATGGCGGACTTCCCGGTCGTTACACCAGCAACGCCGCGTCACCCGCGAAGGGCAAACCCGAAACGAAGAACTACCAAAAGGAACTCTTCTCCGAGAGCCAAGTCGCTCCGGACTCAACGCTCGGTGCGTGGGCGGAAGAGCCTGCGGAAGCCGCCGCACTACCTCGCAAGGCGGTCATCGCTCCTACGACCGCAGCGAAGACCAGCGCCGCAAAATCGAATTCCACCGTCCCCGCCAGCCCGAACTCGAAGAAGGTTATTCCCGTCTCGGCCTCCAGAGAGAAAGACTCGTCTGAGCCTGCAACGGCTGGCCCTCGGGTGATCCAAGCGACCTACGACAAGGCTGCGGGAACGAGCGAGAAGAAGTTCATTCAACAGGTTCGCTCCGAAGCGAAGGCTCCGCGTGGATCGTCGGCTTCTCCGATGCCGGACTTTGAAGCCAAGTCACCGACTCCCGCGAGCGCTCCCGCCAAAGCCGGTGGCGCTCCCTTTGCTCCGTCGGGTCGTGCCGTGGCCACCACGGAGAACTCCGGACCAGCAACGCCACAAGTCACGATCGAGTGGATTAAGAAGGGCGACATCAACGTCGGTCAAGAGTGCCAAGTCGAACTGCACGTGAAAAACTGTGGCTCGGTCACGGCCAGCCAGATTGCGGTCGATGCGGTCTTTCCAACCACAGTGCGACTCACCAACGCCGAACCGAAGCCAGTCGCAGCGGCTGACAAGCTGACGTGGTCCTTCGACAGCATCGCTCCCGGTTCCGAACGCAAGATCATCGTGAAGCTGATCCCCAGTCGTCGTGGCGATCTCGGTGCCTCAGCCCAAGTTCGATTCACGGGCGTGGCCACGGCCTCGTTCCGCGTGGAAGAGCCAATGCTGAAGGTCGCACTCAAGGGTCCAACCGAACTCATGCTGGGCGACCCCGCGTCGCAGTTTATCACGGTCAGTAACCCCGGTACGGGAACGGCTCACGACGTGAAAGTTGAAGCCCGACTCTCCGACGGTCTCGAACATGGCTCACGCGGTGAGAAGCTCATCATGGAAGTCGGCTCGATCGGCCCCGGCGAAACCCGCACGGTGCGACTCGGTCTCGACGCCATCAAAGGTGGACC
>JAYTXB010000731.1:0-4385 GCA_043743205.1 Schlesneria sp. | reverse complement strand
CAGCGGTGCCCCGCGCGCCTTTTCAAATGCCGTGTAACTCATGATCTTCAGGAAGTAGCCGACGAAGACGATCTCACCGTGAATTTCGGTTCCGATCGGCAGGCCCTCGGGCCGTTCGGGCAACACGACGACGTAGGGGAACGAGCGAGATTCGTCGGTCCAGCCCCAAGCCTCGTAAACCTTTTTGATTCCGTGCGAGTTCTCGGGAGCGTCGTACTCCAGGACGCGCCGGACATGCAGCCGAAGGTGGATCGGCTGACCTCGATAGCGTTCCGGTTGGTCCCACAGCTGCGTGAAGGGGACATCGCGGCGTGCCTGTTTTTCCAAATCGGCCAGCTTCTCGGTGCGACTCCACGCCATCAGCCGCCAGTACGCATCCATCTCGCGAGACTTGAGCGGAGCACGGTCGATGAGGAACTCAAAGTTTCGCTGCGCTTCGGCCAGTTCATCTTCATTGGTGTGATTGGGGCCGGGAACAACGGTCTCTTTGAATTCGGCCGGAACCTTGGCGATAGACTTCGGGTCCGGTTCGTCCTTCGCGAGGAATCTCCAAGTCGCGGGATCACGCATCCGGCCGTAGAGCATCCACAGCAAAGCCATCGCAAAAATCAGCGAGGCCAAGCGAGTGATGGAAACCGACTGACCAAACGGGCGAGGAACTCGACGGCGCATGTCACTGCTCCTGCGGGAAGGTGGTCGAGACGCGCGGAAGTTAGGGTGCCGGAACAGCGGCTGCCCCACCGGCACCTAATTCCGTGAAGCTGATCTTCCGCATCTGCTGACCATCGGGTGTCTTTTGGCGGGTGCAGACATCAATGACTTTCATCAGCTCTCCATAGCGCACTCGTCGTTCGACAGCGATTTGGATGCGGTCGAACGCGATCATCTTCGTACCGAAGATGCGTCGAAGTTCGCGATCGAGGCGCTGAATGTTCTGGTCATTCATCTCCCCTTGGACCACGGGGTTGGCTTCCAGAATGACTTGCTTCACGCCACCGCGATCATTCGCCATGACTTGCAGGTGCAACGTATCGAGTCCGACGAGGTCTCCCGCTTCGCCACCGTTGTTCTCTTTGGGCTGAGCATCCTGCTTGACGATCGGCACCGGTGGCGGCAGGTTGAGCGAAAGCTGACCTTCAATCGGAGCGGGGCGGAATGTCAGGATGAAGAACGACAACAATTGAAAAGCCATATCGAGCATGGCGGCCAAGTTCATCTCGACCGACCCTTGACTACGGCGACGACGTTTACTGCGACGCATGTTAGCGAGTCTCCTGTCGAGTCATCGCGCTCAACGAGAACTGCCGATACCCATTTTTTTGGCAGACTTCGATCACGTGATTGAGCAGATGAAACGGAACGGCACGGTCGGCGCGGATGATGACTCCCACCGGGAAATCTCCCGTGGCAGGCGTTCCCAAAACGGCCAGTTGCTGTTTCAGCAAGCGCGCCTCTTTCGTGACGAACGGCTCGATTTCCACGAGTTGCCCGAAGGAGTGAACTTCCCCTTCAGCGTCAATATTCAACAACATCGGCTCCAACTTTCCCTGACGATCCAAGGGACGTGCGGACCCGAGAATGGGGAGCTTCAGCGACATGTCCATCGCCGCTCCCTTGAAGTTGATCACCAGCATGAAGAACGTGATCAACTGAAAAACCAAGTCGAGCAGCGGAGTCAAATTCGGCTCTGCACGCTCGGAGTGCATATCGGACATACCATTCCTCCTCGACGACGTGGTTCAGGAAGCGGCTTCGGTAGGAGCAGCAGCAGCGACTTTTTTGTGAGCGGACGTGTGGACACGGAAGACGAAGTCGTCGGCCGCATTCATGGTCTGCACGCTGAGACTCGAAACCCGGTTCTTGAACACCGCGTAGAAGTAGATCGCCGGGACCGACAAGCCGACCCCCTCAAACGTCAGGAGCAGCGCTTCGGAAATCCCTCCGGCCACTTCACTGGCCTTCAACGCTTGGTCCGACAACGCGATGACGCTGAAGCTCGCGATCATCCCTTTGAGCGTTCCCAGCAGTCCGATCAGCGGACCGAGTGTCCCGATCACGGCTAACATGCTGATCCGCTTTTCCATTCCGACCGTGATCTCTTCCGACTGCCGATCAATCGCTTCACGGGCGTGGTCGAACCCGAACGACAGCGCTGTCAGGCCGGTGGCAATGAGTTGACCCAACTCGCACCCACTGTCTTTCGCAACTTTGTAAATGCCGTTGAAATCGCGTTTGGCGAGCAGCGCCTCGCACTTCTCCATCAGCTCGGGTGGGGCGACGATCGGCGCACGCAGTTCCATGAACAGTTGCACGATGAGACCGACGAAGTAGACCGAGATGAGCAACAAGAACGCGCCGATCACGCCCGAGGTCTCGATGATCCACCACAGCGTGGACTTGGATTTGTGTTCTTCGCCCTTGGCCTCGCCTTCTCCCGCAGCAGCGGCCGGCGCGGCTGCGGCTGGCTCCTCATCTTGAGCGTGAATAACACCTGGCTTCGCGATCGAGTATGCCGCCAGCACCAAGAGAACCAGCACCAACCAAAGCGGTGCGGTGCGGTGTTTTTCAAGCGAAAGCATCAGAAGGTTCCTCTGTCGTGAGAGTGGATTGAGTTCTCCAGCCCGAGGCCGAAGGCAACGGCGACAACGCTAAATTCCATTCGACAAGCGCGGCATTCCCATCACCGCAATTCAAGATTTTCAGACGAATTCGATCAGTCAGAACGCATTGAGCGGAGAGGCCTCAAACTCGCTTCTCACACCCCACAGCCCTCAATCAAAATCCATTCACGTGGTACGACAACGGAGCCATGTTTGAGTCTGCGGTTCGCTGAGTCGAATCACTGGCGGGAGAGGGAACATCGTCAACAGGGCCGCAGAAGAGATTGGCTTGAGATGCAAGACATTGGCCACCGCGACGATTCAAACGGGCGGGATTCTATGGTTGCCACAACGAAGAGTTCAATAGAGGAGCAACGTCGGTCAGTAGTGTCACATTGCCTTTTGGATTGGCCCGTTTCGCACTTGATCGTTTGAGCCGGAATCGGCTCAGGAGACCGGCAAGAATTCTGTTCCCCTCACCAACCCGAAGCATGCGAGGGAGTTCATCGAACGACTCCCTGGCTCACGCTTTTAGAAGTTGCGCTATTTGAGGATTGAAGTCGTCTTCGCCCAAGGGGGCCTCGGAGACCAGCCCAGGGCCAGCGAACACCGTGAGCGCCGCCCTGGGAAATCGAACACCAGAACGTTGTGCCCTGAAAGGGCACGGGAAATATTTAGTCGAGACCACGCGGCCTCGTGAACCGATCTGTCAAACCTCCTGTGCCGCTCTAGGAGCCTGTTGAAAAACGTAGCATGGGCGTCCTGCCCGTGCGTTTTCTCGATGAATGCACGGCCTAGAAGGCCATGCTACGACTTTTTCAACAGGCAGCTAGGGCACGATCATCACACGCCAACAAACCCAGGGCGGCGCTCGCTTGGGCTGCGCTGGCCCTGGGCTGATTTCCGAGGCCCCCTTGGGGCGAAATCATGAATTGCGCAACTTCTAAAAGCGCGAGCGAGGGACGTATCTCTCGAAAGTCTCGCAGCTCATCGTCCCTCGCTCACGCTGCGGGTTACTTTTTCAATGGGCGACGAGGACTGCTGACGGAGAACGCTACCGCTTCAGGCGGCGAATTTCTTCTCGTGAGATATCACCGTCGCCGTTGGCGTCCAATTGCAGCAGCCGATCACGACCCACTCGCGGCAGTTCGTCATTCGTCAGCCGGTCGTCGTTGTTCTTGTCGAGCCGTTTGAAGAGCGCGTCGAAATCGAAGCCGCTCGCGGGACCGAGCAGCCGACCACTGCGACCGATCACGCCATCGTCCATGTAGTACTCGACATAGCCGATCATCATCTCGTCGTAGGTTTGCGGTCCCCAACGGACGGTACGCGTGGCATCTGGATTGGCGGGGTTTTGCGTGCTGTTGTCGTACCACGCGGTGGCTCGAATCGTGGAGCCACCCGGAAGCGTGATCGGTTCGGCCAGTCGATACGACAACTGCCAGTTGAAGTCGTAACGGGGGATGTCGAGCAACGTCTGCGTCTGTCCGTTGGGCAGGATCGCTTCATAGCGGAACGCCTTCCCACGGAGGTGCATGTGCGGGAAGAAGGCGACGATCGTGGCGTCGTTCGGGACGTTGCGTGTCGCGATGACTTCGTGGTTGTCGGCACCCGGCGGAATGGCCAGTCGCGGTTGAGCAATCCCGGTGACGTTCATCAGATGCTCGGGCCGTTCGTCGAGGAAGATCAGGCCGATCATGGACTGATCCTTCGTCGCGGTTCCGTTCGGCGTGTAGTGGATTTGAAACTTGAGTCGCGACCCGGCGGGCAACATCTTGCCGCAAC
>JAYTXB010000730.1:0-4772 GCA_043743205.1 Schlesneria sp. | reverse complement strand
GGGGCCTCGGAGACCAGCCCAGGGCCAGCGAACCTTGTGAGCGCCGCCCTGGGTTGCTGAAAGGCAGAGTGTTGTGCCCTGAAGGGGCAGGGGAAATCGAAACCAGACCATGCCCCCTGACAACGTCCGCTCCTTCAAAACTCCTGTGCCCCGACAGGGCACGAACATGACACATCGAGCAACCCAGGGCGGCGCTCGCTGGCCCTGGGCTGATCTCCGAGGCCCCGTTGGGGCGGAAACAAGAATAGTGCGGCGAAATCAAGAGTAGCGCAACTTCTCAACTCAGGCTGCGGGGTGACTTGGAATACGTACTTAACTCAGGTCATTCAGCAGCTTGATGAGCGGCATGAACAACGCAATCACAATGGTTCCCAAGCCGATGACCGTGAAGATCATCACGAACGGTTCGATGACCGACGACGACAGGCGCGACGCGACATCGGTGCGCGCCGCGTAAATGTCGCCCAATCCGTGCAGCGCGTCGGCCAAGGTTTTGGGCGAGGAGGTCTCGCGCAGCACGTGCGCCAGCGAGGCGGGAAAGCCGCAGGTCAGCGCGGCCGTCTCCGCCGAAATGCCCCGTTCGATGTCGAGTACGAGTTGCACGCTGTTCATTCGCAGCCACTCGTCGTCACTCGATTCACCCGCCGCCAACATCCCCGTCGAGAGGGGTAACTCGGATTCAATAAACACGGCCAAGAGATGACAGAACTCGGTCAGCGCGGCCATCCGAAACAACGGCCCGAGGAGTGGGATCGCTCCCGACCAGCGTTGCGTCACCAGCCAATGGCCTCGCCAAGCCCACAGTTGCGTGGCGATGGCTGACAACACTGCTAGCCCGATCAGACAGGCCCACCAGTACGCGACACCGAACCGCGCGGTCGAAACCACCACCACCGTGAGGCCCGGCAGTTCGGTCCCGAAGTCCTCAAAGATTTTTCCGAACTGCGGCACGATGCCGATCATCAGGAACGCTGCGATGCTCAGCGCGACTCCAATCAACACGGCCGGGTAGGCGATGGCCGCCCACAACTGCCGCCGCATTTCGTTCGAGCGTCGAGTCTGTTCGACCGTCCAATGCAACACCGCGTCGAGTCTTCCGAGTTGCAGCCCTTTCATCGACAGCACGCGCAGCACCGGTGAGATGCGGAGGTCCACGGCGGAGAGCGCGCTGGCGAGTGACTCACCCCGTTCGATCCGACTCACCAGATGCTGCAGCGCCCGCCGAGTTCTTCCCGACGGAGTCTCTTCCGCCAACGCTTGCAAGGCGGGCGCGATCGGCAACTGCGCGCGCGTCGCGGTGTCGAGCTGCTGCAACACCGGCTCCACGTCCGCGCCGTGCAGCCGATTCGACGGTCGATCAGAGTCAACGGGAGACATGATGGAAATGATCCTCGAAAAAAAAGGAACGACGTATTCGATGCCGCGAGTCGATTCGCGTGCGGGACAACTCCCGTCACTCATTCATCAGTCCAGTCCACAACGCTCGCAGCGGGATGAAGAACAGCAGGCTGTAAACCAGCACAATGGCTCCTGAGACGAAGACGGTCGTGAGTACGGGCAGCCAAAACTTGAATAGCGCCGCGCGTTGCAAGGCGCGGCGACGATACGAGACCGACAGCAGATCGAGTGTTTGAGTCAGCGTTCCCTGTTGCTCGGACGTGGCGAGCATCCAGCGCATGAGTGGCGGCAAGGCTTTCGCGCGCGGCAAGGCTTCGGATAGTGAGGCTCCGCGTTGCAGATCAGCGCTGATGCGCGTCGCTGCCGCGCGCAACCAGCCGTTGTCGGTCGCCTCACCCGCACGACGGAACGCGGTTCCCAACGGCAGACCATGCGCGACTTGCAGCCGCAACATCTCGACGAACTGCGACCAATTCAAATAACGATGAACAGAGGCCGCGCCGGGGACCAACCTCCACGCCAGCAAGCTACCCGCTCGTCGGCCGCGCAGCAGCGTGACCACGATCAAGGCCGAGACCAGCGCGACGGGGACCAACACGCCCCAGAGGGGGACCGAGTCATAGAGGACGCGCAGCACGTCGAACGCGATGCAGTTGGGAAATCGAAACATCTCCGCCGTCGAGAGATAAGCGGGCGTGATCGTCAACACGAACATCACGAACAGCACATGGCCAATCATCACCACGAGTGCCGGGTAGATGAGCGACAGTGCAATCCGCTGTCGCGCGTCCTGTTCGACCTGCGCGGAGAGCGTCAACGATTCGAGAGCTTCACCCAGTCGTCCCGATTGCAGACCCGCGCCAACAACCGCCGTGTAGATCGGCGAGACAGCGGGGCCTTCCTGCTCCAAAGCCTCGGGCAGCGACAGTCCGTTCGACAACCGATCGGCCAGCCGATGACTGAGTCCACTCAACCGATTCGCCACGCTGCCGCCGAGTCCGCGCAGCCCCAGTTCCAGCGGGATTCCCGCCTTCACCAACGCCACGATCTCACGATTGATCGCGATCAGATCATCCAAGCGGGGAGGTGCAGAACTGTTCATGAGTGACTCTTCCTTTCCGATCCGGTCTGGCCTGCGTTGTTACGCAAAAATATCCGCTCCAAGGTAGCCCTGTCGCTCCGCGACAGGTGGCGCGTCGAGGAGTGACCTTTCGAGTCTCGTTTGAGTTGCTGGGAGTTCGACGTGCTTCGAGTTCGAGTGTCTGTTGTGCGATCGCGCTTCCTGTCGCGGAGCGACAGGGCTACCTTGAGTTTTAGGTCGTGCGTTCCACGGTCATTCTGTCTTCTTGGATTTCTTCCTGTCTTCTACTTGCTATACCTCGCGCGGTCACGAACGAGGCCTTGGCGAGCCGCACGCCGTAAGGGTTCTTGATTGCCGCAGGAAACCTTACGGCATGCGGCTCGCCTAAAACACATCACTCGTGGCCGCGCGAGATATAAACGACTCACTGGAGTTCAGAAAGTTATTCCGGCCCTGTTCCTAAGAGATCGGCTGAACAATCGGCTGTGGATTGCGCGACTGCTCCAATTGCTCGTAGCAGGTGGAGATCAGTTGGTCTTTTTGAATCGGCTTGGTCGCGAAGCCATCGAAGCCCGAATCGAGGCAGCGTTGGCGGTCCTCGGCGGTCGCGTGGGCGGTCAGCGCGATGATCCGGCCCTGATAGTCTGCGGCTCGCAGAGTGCTGGTGGCGGTGTAGCCATCCATCTCGGGCATCGAGATGTCCATCAGGATCAAGTCGTACTGACATCCGGCTTGCTTGGCCGCGAGTGCGTTCTCTACGGCGAGCCGGCCGTTATCGACGACTTCGACGCGGGCACCATTTTTTTGGAGCAGGAACGAGATCAGCTTCTGGTTTGCGGGAACATCTTCCGCAAGCAAGATTCTTCCGACGAGCTTCCGTGCGGCAGGGGGCATCGCGACGGGAGCGGGAACTTTCTGATGGGGGGCAGCAGCGGTCTCGATGAGTTCGGTTCCGTTGAGCAACTTGGTGTTCGGGTCGAGCTCCGCAGCGATTGAGAATGTAAACGTGCTGCCAATTCCCGGCCGACTTTCGACGCAGATGTCGCCGCCCAACATGCGGGCCAGTCGCTGCGAGATCGACAGTCCCAAGCCGGTCCCGCCATAGCGCCGCGAGGTGGAACTGTCGGCCTGAGAGAAGGGAACGAAGAGCCGAGCGAGATGTTCGGGGCGCATGCCAATTCCGGTGTCAGCCACGAGGAACTGAAGTTGACCAGCCGCAGAGTCGTATCGGAGCGTCAGTGTCACGCCGCCGAGTTCGGTGAACTTGATCGCGTTCCCCAACAGATTGACCAACACTTGCCGAATTCGGAGCGCATCGGTCGCGACTTTTTCTGGCAACGGATAGATCGCTTCGCAGCGCAGGGTGAGCCCCTTCTCTCCGGCACGCAGATTCATCAGTCGTTTTACGTCTTCGGCAAGATTGAGCGGTGAGACCTGAAGTTTTTCGAGCGTCATGTGACCGGCATCAATCTTGGACAGATTGAGAATGTCGTCAATCAACTCTTGGAGGTGTTGCCCGTTGCTGCGAATGATTTCGATCACTTCCAGTTCGCTGAGCGACGCACGCGCCAAATCGCCCTCATCGGACAACAGGTCGGCGTAACCGAGAATCGAGGTCAGTGGCGTCCGCAATTCGTGGCTCATGGTCGTGAGGAACTCGCTCTTCGCGCGTGCTCCCATTTCGGCTTCGTCCTTCGCGCGCGCCAGTTCCTCAGACTGTTTGACCAGCCGGTTCGACTGTTCCGTAATCCGGTCGCGTGATTGACGGACACGTTCCAAGTTTTGGCGGTTCTCTTCCTCAATTCTTTTCCGCTGCGTGATGTCGGTGTAGGTGCCGATCATGCGCAGCGGCTTTCCATCGGCCGTGTGGCTGACGACCATGCCTCGATCGAGAATCCACTTCTCCTGACCGTCACTGGCCTTGATGCGATGTTCGTTGGAATAGGCGGGAGTTTGGCCATCGAAGTAGGCTTCCAAGTCTGCCAAGACGCGCGACAGATCGTCGGCATGGATGTGCGTTTTCCAAACGTCGATGTTATTCGTGACCCCGTTGTCGGGAAGCCCCAAGATTTCGAGGAAGCGTTTCGAGTAGACGACTTCGTTGGTTTGAATGTTCCAATCGCGAACACCGTCACCCGCGCCTTCCAGCGCGAACTTCCATCGCTCTTCGCTCGTGCGGAGTGCGGTTTCTGCCTGCTTCCGTTCGAGAGCGATGCCCGCCAGTTTGGCGACCGACTCAATCAGAGTCAGCTCGGAATCTTTGGGGCCGCCCACTTCGCGGCCATACATGGCA
>JAYTXB010000729.1:0-2058 GCA_043743205.1 Schlesneria sp. | reverse complement strand
CGCGGCAGCGGGACCGGCGAGCGAGTCGATCTTCGCGCCGACGTTGACCAACGTGCCGGGGCGAATGTGCTTGTCGAACTTGGCCAACTGCGATGCGATCGACGACAGCATCTGCGGGTGGAAGACCTTCGATTGTTCGAGCAGCACCTGAGCCTCTGCCGAGTACGAGGTCTCGCGAATCTCGTGACCACCGATGACCAGTTCGTCCCACTGCACAAGGTCCAAGCCCGCAAACGGCGGCAACGCGCTGACCAGCCCCGTCGTGTCCGACATGCCTTTGCGAAGAGCGCATAGCCCAACGACCACCGTCGTCGCCACGCCACCCCACGCGCCAATCAACCAGACACCAATCTTCCGCTTCGCCATGCGCTTTGCCTCAGTCGTGTGATGAAAATTTGTGAGTGTTGAGTGTCATTGGTCACTCGTCATTGGTCACTCGTCACTCGTCATTGGGGAACACCCACTGATGAACATCCGCCCCCAAGTCTGATGGCCCGCTTAGGATCGGCGTACCAATCATCGGCGGCATTGGCTTTCATCCGTGCCCCGGCCCTGCCATCCGTGCGATTGAATTCTTTCAGATCAGGTGATCGCACGGATGGCAGGGCCGGGGCACGGATGAAGAACAAGAGACGGCATCCGGATTACCACAACCAGCAGTGCGATTCCGCCCGTGATTGATGCGCCGGTCCTAATCTCGACTTTTGCCATCCCATTTGGACTGCGGCAATTTGTTGCCGCTTTCTTTTCTCGATGCTGTTTTAGTTTTGAAAGCCCGGGCCTGCACCGGGGTCTTCAAAATTGCCGGAGAAACCGAGAAAGGAAAGCGGTGATGAATCCCCGCAGTCCAAAGGTGACAAAAGTCGAGCTAATTTAGACCCACTGAAAAAGTGATGTAGCCACGTTCGCCAGAACGTGGGGTTTATCGTGATTCACTCACGCTCTGGCGAGCGGGGCGACAGAGAGTTCAAGGCGAGTCCACTTCGCCACTGGCTGTTCCCCAATGACGAATGACAAGTGACCAATGACCTCCCCCTCACTTTGGCAATTCGGGAGCCACGTGATTGGGATAGCTCGCGCTAGTCAGTCCCTCTTTGAGGAACGTCACCAAGTCGGCCGCTTCGGCGTCGGTCAGTTTGAGCGGGAAGAGTTCTTCATCGCGTTGTGGGTGTGGCTCGCCCCCCTTGTTGTAGTGAGTGATGACTTCTTCGAGCGTCTTCAGGCTGCCGTCGTGCATGTAAGGAGCCGAGCGAGCGATCTCACGCAGCGTGGGAGTCTTGAAGGCACCCTTGTCTCCCTCCGACTTGTTGATTGTCGCGCGACCTTCGTCATTGCCGGGAAGGCCGATGTTGTGGAAGCCGTTGTCGGTGAAGCTGGCTCCCGCGTGGCAAGCGGTGCAGTTGGCTTTGCCGAAGAAGAGCTTGCGACCTCGCTCGGCCCCTTCCGACAGCGCGGCCTTGTCACCCGCTTTGAACTTGTCGAACGGAGCGTCTCCCGACAACACGGTTCGCTCATAGGCGGCGATCGCCTTCGCCATGCCGTCCGAAGTGACATCGGTACCGAACACCTGCTGGAACTGTTTCTTGTAGCCTTCGATCGCATTGAGCTTCTGGACGACATCATCGAGTGACATCTTCATTTCAATGGGGTTCTGGACCGGTCCCATCGCCTGATCTTCGAGGCTCTTGGCCCGTCCGTCCCAGAACTGCAAGTTACCGTAGGCCGAGTTGATGATGGTCGGCGAATTGCGCCCCCCCTTTTTCCCTTCGACGCCCGTGGCGAACGGCTCGCCGTTGCTGAAGCCTTTGGCGGGATCGTGGCACGTGGCACACGAGACCTTGTTGTCGGCCGACAAGCGACCATCGAAGTAAAGCTGCTTGCCGAGCGAAATCTTCTCAGGCGTGGAAGCATTGTCTTTGGGGTGAACGACCGGCGGCAATCCGGCCGGTTCCGCTGCGATCAAACAGGGATCGGTCGCCACCGAAAGGACCAACGCGGCAGAAGCGACAAACGAAGCGAAGCGAAACATGGGGCAGTCTCAACAAGAGCGAGGCGGGA
>JAYTXB010000728.1:0-1143 GCA_043743205.1 Schlesneria sp. | reverse complement strand
ATCATGGACGCGAACGATTTACTCAACCGACTGATGATGTTCATCCCGTTCTTGCTGTCGCTGACAGTTCACGAATGGGCGCATGCGTGGACGGCTTGGAAGCTGGGAGATGACACTGCCAAGCATTTGGGGCGACTCTCCTTGAATCCACTGGTTCATATGGACCCGATCGGGACGTTCTTGTTGCCGCTGCTGGGGGTGCCGTTTGGTTGGGCAAAGCCGGTGCCAGTCAACCCGCTGCGGTTCCGACCCGGCGTCAGCATTCGAGGTGGGATGTTGCTCGTCGCGGCGGCCGGGCCAATCTCGAACGCGATCATCGCGTGCGGTGCCTTTGTCGCGTTCAAATTACTGACTCAACCGATGTTGGCACACCTCATCCCGCAACTGGGACCAGTCCCGTTTCTGTTAATCGTACTGATCCAAGTCAACGTCGTACTGTGCGTGTTCAACCTGTTTCCGATCCCGCCGTTGGATGGCAGCAAGATCGTCGATGGACTGCTCCCCGACAGTCTGCGTCCCGCTTGGAACCAGTTTTGTTCGCTGGGGCCAGTGCTGTTGATCGGCCTCATCTTGCTGCTGCAACTGACGGGATTCAGTCCGATCGGTGAAGCGGTTAATTTTGTGATGAGGCTGCTGTTTCCGGAGATGCGGGGCTGATCGGCGTGCTCCGAAAACAAGACCACGATTCGTAGGATGGGCACTCTTGCCCGTCCGGTTTTCACCGCGTTGGCAAGAAAAGGCCACAAAGCGGACGGGCAAGAGTGCCCATCCTACGGTCGCGCTCTGGGACTCGTTCCGCAGCGATCAGAGAGAGACCGCGATGCTCATGATGGACTCTTCGGTCCAGTCGGCTGCGGGGCGAATCTCTTTGAGTTGACCTCGGGCCATCACACCGACTCGATCACACACGGCGAGCAACTCGGTCAGGTACGAACTGACAAAAATGATCGCTTTCCCCTCGGCAGCCAGTTCGCCCATCAGTCGATAGATTTCGGCCTTGGTCCCCACGTCGATGCCGCGCGTTGGTTCGTCGAGCAGCAGCACTTCGGCCTGTTGGTGAAGGACCCGCGCAATGGCGACCTTCTGCTGATTGCCGCCTGACAGCTCGCCAATCGTCTGCTCGGGGGAGTTGGCTTTGACTTG
>JAYTXB010000727.1:0-5437 GCA_043743205.1 Schlesneria sp. | reverse complement strand
TAATATCCTCTTTGGGGATATTGAGCTGCTCACTGACGATACTGATGACTTTTTCTTTGACCTCTTCAACCGACGCCACGCTTCACTCCTTCGGAGCAGATAGTTTCCACACTTCACAACGACTCATCAAACGTGTCGAACACAACGATCACATCTGGACAAACCGCGCTGGCCAAACACCGCCACTGACCTTCAAGGGCGGGGAGGTATACCGGGTTTCTGTGGACATGTAAACCGCAGGAAAGAGTCCTGCAAGCAGCCATTGCAACGGCGATTTCGGCCGGAGCAATCTGCTGAAGAGGGAAAGCGATTCGTCCACAGCGGCGTTGTCGCGACCGCAGGCAGGATGTTCAAACAGGCACTCGCAACAGAACCGCGAGCGAGCGATTCGGAAGGTGTTACGGAGTGTCGTTCACCGACTCGCAATTCGACTTTCTGTCGATTCGTTTCAGCAACCCCTTTAACACTTTGCCGGGGCCGATCTCAAAAAACGCATCGACTTCGTGAGCCAGCAGCCAGCGCACGGAGTCCTCCCAAAGAACAGGTTGGGTCACTTGCCTCACCAAAACTTGGCGAATCTCCTCGGGGTCGGAGTGTGGCTTGGCATCGACATTGGAAACGACTGGAATGCGAGGGGAATGAATCGCGACGGTACTCAAAACGGCGGAGAGCTTCTCACAAGCGGACTCCATCAGTGGTGTATGAAACGCGCCCACAACTGTCAGCGGGATGGGCTTGCCGCTCGCCTGTTCGATGAGAGTCACGGCTCGATCGCACGCGGCCTTGTTGCCCGAGAGAACCGTATTGCCGGGGCAGAGATAGTTGGCGATCCACATCTGGCCACCTGCCCGAGCTTCGGTGCAGACACGGGCGACTTGATCGCGGTCCAGCAGCAGCGCACTGACCATTCCGGACGGATTTGCATCCGCCGCAGCCTGCATGGCTTCACCGCGCGCTTGCACGACACGCAGTCCATCTTCAAAGGACATCGCCCCCGCAAACGTCAGCGCGGTGTATTCGCCCAAACTGAGTCCGGCTGCGAACGAGCAACTCTCGACAACATCAGGGCGAGCTGCTTTCAAGGTTTCCAGTGCCGCGAGGCTACTCACGAATAACGCGGGCTGACTGACCACCGTTGTGTTGAGTCGCTCAGGCGGACCCGAGAAGCAGAGCGATGCAAGGTCATACCCCAGAATGCCACTCGCCTGATCGTACAAGGCTCTTGCAGCAGGACACTTCTCAGAGAGGATCGCGCCCATCCCCACATGTTGTGCTCCCTGTCCAGGAAACAAGAATGCAGTGCGGCTCATTGAAGGCTCCTCCAAAACTCACGCCAAAGAAAACGGAAACAACTCGGCGACGACAGATCTTGAGTTGGGTTCCGGCAACGGGAAGGCGTCACGCCAACGAAGTTGACGGCTCGCGCGACAGCTCTTCAACAATCTGCTCATTGAGCCGACGAGCCTTCAAGGTCGTGGCCAAACGAAGAGCATTTTGAATAGAACGGCTGGTACTCGACCCATGACAGATGATCGAAATTCCGTCCACGCCCAGCAGAGGGGCACCCCCTGCTTCGTGGTATTCAAACCGCTTGGCTAGATTATGAAACGCCTGCATGGCCAGCGCTTTCTCGGTATTCAATGCTCCGAGAACCTCGGCAGCAACAGTCTTCAGCATCATCTCAGCCAGCCCTTCGGCGGCTTTGAGCAAGACGTTACCGACGAACCCTTCGCAGATCACAACGTCAGCGACACCGGTGTACAGGTCGCGGCCTTCAACGTTCCCAAGGAACCGTTCATTGAAGACGCTTTGCGAGAAGAGCGTGTGCGATTCGCGAACGACATCCGTCCCTTTGCCGTCTTCGCTCCCGATGTTCATTAGGCCGACGGACGGACGTTCAACGCCGAACATTTCGCGAGAGTAAATCGATCCCATCACACCGTACTGAACGAGATGTTCGGGCCGAGCGCCAGGGTTGGCACCGACATCCATGAGGACCGTCTTGCCTTTGGTTGTCGGGAGCGCGACCGCGATGCCGGGGCGTTTGACCCCATTCAAAAACAACCGAGTTCGTAGGCCCGCCGCGACAACGGCCCCCGTGTGGCCTGCGCTCACCACAGCATCGACTTGCTGCGTGGCCATCAACTGCCAACAAACGGTGATGGAACACTTCGGCTTTTGGCGCAAAGCCTCGATCGGCTTCTCGCCCATCTCGACCCAACCCTCTGCGGGGTGAGCATGCAAGCGCCCGCCCGAGTAACCGGACTTGGCGATCAGCGGGTCGAGTGTCGGCAGATCGCCGACGAGCGTCACTTGCAGGTCGGGATTGTCCTTTAGGGCTGCAATCGCTCCGTCGATATTGGGCGGGGCACCGAAGTCACCGCCCATCGCATCCAAGGCAATCCGCATGGAGGTCTATTCCTCGACTTCGAGCAGTTGACGCCCCATGTAATAGCCACACGTCGGGCAAATAATGTGTGTCGGGATGCGTGTCTGACACTGCTGGCAGTGATGCAACTGCGGAACTTTAATGGCATCGTGGCTTCGTCGGCGACGCGACCGGCCCTTCGATTGTCTGCGCTTCGGTACGGCCATGTTGAGGTCGTTTCCAACTCTGAGTGGCAAGAGGCAAAATCAAATCGGGCCAGCATTCTCAGCCCAATGACTAAGAAGCTCCCCATGACAAGGGGCGGGATGGTACGAGAAGCTGAAAAGAAGTGTCAAGGAAGCGACTCTTCAAACGCCACATTTCCTTCAGGCAAAGCCTGTTTCTGACGGTACGCGTGCCCGCACAACAGGAAAATTTGCAGCTCTCACTCCGTTTTGAACGCGGATGCCCTACTCAAGCTTCGGTTTCGGAAGTCTTCGCGCCATCGACATCACTGCCACGGGATCAGAACAACTCGTGAATCACCGCGCCCGGTTCGAGCGCCGTGATCGGGCGACCGCTGTGATTGAGGAAGCTCAGGTTGGGATCGACCCCGAGAACTTGGAACATCGTGTGATGAATGTCGGATGGAGTGATCGGGCGGTCTTGTGGGACTTCGCCGAGTCGGTTCGTCGAACCCACGATCCGTCCTCCCTTCACGCCGCCGCCACCCAGCAGACAAAACATCGCGTTGCCCCAATGATCGCGACCGGGAGTCCCCATGCTCATCGGCGCACCGCCGTTACCGCCATCGTTCATGCGCGGAGTGCGACTGAACTCGCCGCACAACATGACCAACGTCTGGTCGAACAGTCCGCGCTGCGTCAGGTCTTCGAGCAGCGCCGACACGAGCGAATCGACCATGGGGAGATAGTTCTCCATCCCCTTCTTCAAGTCCCAGTGATGGTCCCAGCCACCCAGATGAACCGTGACGAACGTCGTCCCCGCTTCGACGAGACGCCGCGCGAGCAATGTGCTTTGACCCCAACTGTGCCTTCCATAACGATCACGCAGTCGCGGGTCTTCCTGCCCGAGATCGAACGCACGACGGGCGGCGGGACCGGTCACCAGATCGAGTGCCTGTCGATCGAAGCGGTCCATCGAATCGAGTACACCCGAACTTTCCGAGTCGCGACGAAGCCGATCAAATCCTTTGGCCAGCGAGGCGCGATCATCCAGCCGTTGCACCGTCATGCCACCCGGCATTTGAATGTTCTGCACGCTGAAGTTCGAGGCATTCGGATCACCATCGGTCTCGAACGGGTTGTAAGCCGCTCCGACATAGTTCGCCCCGAAGTAGCCCGGCCGGAGTCCAATACTCGACGCATACGGCACCGCGACATAAGGCGGCATTCCGCCCTGTCTCGCTCCCGTTACCTTCGTTGCGATCGACCCGACAAACGGCGACTTGCCCGGTGTGTCCGCACCACTCGCGCCGCCACGTCCCGTCAGCATCAAGTGCCCGCCCGCAAAGTGATCGCCGTTGTTGTGGTAGAGCGAACGAACCAGCGAGAACTTGTCGGCGCACTTGGCTTGAAGTGGGAACAACTCACCAATTTCAAAGCCATCGACGTTCGTCTTGATCGGATTCCAGAGGCCTCGGTACTCGGCCGGAGCTTGTGGCTTGAGGTCGTACAGGTCGAGGTGACTCGGCCCACCATCGAGCCAGATCAGGATGACAGACGTGTTCTTCGCCGAGGCCCCCTGCTCGACCGAGGCTTCCTTCGCTCGCAAGATTTGGGGCAGATCGGCCAGCCCCATCCCTGCCATTCCGACTTGAAAGAAGCTCCGACGAGACATCCCATCGCAGTAACGACCGGTCGAACCGAGATCGAGTCGGAACATGGCAAACCCTTTCAAACAGAGAAGATCGTCTCGCAGACGGCGGGAGTCATCGCAAGCAAGCCGGCCGCGACAACCATTTTGAAATCAGGCAGGCAATAAGGCGGGAAGCCGTTCGCATCGGCTGGCTCCGATTCTATTCGGCTCGCAAGACTCCCGTCAAACAGGCTTTCTTGAAGCTGCCGCGACTTCGATCGCTTTCGGCGTCGAGTCGCCGCCTCGCTTTACAGACAACACATCCTGCTGCTTGACTGTCGAGACCACGACACTGTCACTCACCCAGACTCGACAGAAAGACTCTTTACAAATCTACAATGCGGCGTTACATCTCGTGCAACATTACCTATTGGAGATGAGGCTATGACTACCGCGCCTTGGGAGTTGACAGACGACATGTTCCTTGACGAGGAAGAGTCCGTCTCGCTGTGTGACTACTTACGTCAGAGAGTCGACTTGGCGGACGAAGCGTCTCGCCCAACCGCCGTCGTAGATCAAATTATTATTGAAGCCTTACTGTTCTCGGGCTTGAGGAATTCAGAGTTCTGTCGTCTCCGCGTCTGCGACACGATCATAGGCCTTAACAGCTCTGCATTGTGCGTAGAAGGGACGCGACAGCAGGATCGCACCGTCTATGTCCCATCTGAATTGAGTGCGTTGATTCGGGACTACGTGAAGCAGGTTCGACCGCTTTGCCTTCCTGACGGAATCAGCCCGCGCGATCAATCGCAGCCATTGATCCTGAACGAGAGGGGAAACCCCTATGACCGAACGGCGCTCTATCGCCGAGTCGTCCGAATTCTGTCGGGGGCCAAATTGGAGGAGCGAGCCAGTGTTCAGTTGCTTCGGCACTCCTATGGCTATCTCGCCTACAAGCGGACTGGGGGCAACCTGCTGTTCGTCCAGCAGCAGCTAGGGCACTCACATCCGATGGTGACCGCCATCTATTCACAATTCGTCGAACATTCACCACATGACCTCGCCGAACTGGTGAACGGCGCGACCAAACTTACGGTGACTCGCCAACTCGCTTCGATGTCCGCAATGAACGCATCGTTGAAAAGGAAAGGTTCCAAGTAATGAACAAAGACTTATCACGCGAGGAAATCTTCGCCATTGTCAAAGAGATCGTGGTCGCGTGTCTCGCCTGCGAGCCCGATGAGGTCACAC
>JAYTXB010000726.1:0-13806 GCA_043743205.1 Schlesneria sp. | reverse complement strand
ACGAATGGTCTTGCCGAATGGCCGGATTGACGACGATCAAGTCCGCACGACGAAAGTCTTCCTCGTCATGCCATCCCAGTTTGAATTCGACTGCCGCCGTAGCCAGCGACGCCGACAGTTCCGTGAGCGACTCCGCCAACTTCTCGACTGGCCGCAGATCGGTCACGGTGACGAGTGCTCCGCGTGAAACAAAGAACTTCACCGCCCCCAATCCGCCGCCAAACGAACCCAGCCCCATGACCAACACACGCTGGCCAGAGTAGTCTCGCTGAGGATGGTCAGAAATCATGTGGGTCTCCAAAAAACAACGCCACGGTCTTTCAGGTGGCTTGGTTCCCTTCCCACAGTGGGGAGGGTTAGCGCGGATGATTCACGGGCCAACAGTAAGTAACTCATTGCTTAGGACTGGCGCATCAACTACTGCCGGGATTGCTCTCCTCATCGAGATGATCCGAATGCCGTCGGATGTTCTTCATCCGTGCTCCGGCCCTGCCATCCGTGCGATTGATGGCCTTCAAATCAGGTGATCGCACGGATGGCAGGGCCGGAGCACGGATGAAAGCCAATGCCGCCAGTTGTTGATGCACCGATCCTGACCGCTTCCGAAATTGCGGGCTGGTTGAGTTTCGGACTGGCTGTACTTCAACCTTCCGCTGATCGCAATCCCCGTGAACTTTTGAAATGCGAGGTTGCTCGCGTCGGGTTGAATCGATCAGTAGCATTCGCCCGCGCCTTTGGCTGTTCCCACCCTGACCTCGTTGCGGAGATGCTCCCATGACGGACACGCTTCTTGCTGAAACCCTTCCGATCACCCCGGCCTCACGCCGTGACTTTTTAAAAACCGGGGCGGTCGTTGCCGGAACGCTCGGCCTGAATTTGTCGATGAATTCCCGTGCGTTTGCAGCGGGCAGCGATCAACTCAAAGTCGGACTCGTTGGTTGTGGTGGACGAGGAACCGGAGCGGCGCAACAGGCCCTCACGGCCGACTCACAGGTCAAGCTCGTTGCCGTCGCCGACGTGTTTCGCGGTCAGATCGATGGCAGCCTGAGCAACCTCAAGGCGAACGACCGGATTGCTGCTCAGGTAGCCGTCGATGAAGACCATAAGTTCATCGGCATCGACTCCTATAAAAGGGTCATCGACGCTTGCGATGTTGTGCTGCTCGCATCACCACCCGGTTTCCGCCCCGTTCATTTGCGAGCTGCCGTGGAAGCGGGCAAGCACATTTTCACCGAGAAGCCGATGGCCACGGACGCGCCCGGCTGCCGGTCGGTCATCGAGTCGGTGAAGATCGCCAAAGAGAAAAAGCTGGCCATGGTCGCGGGCTTTTGCTGGCGTTACGACTCGCCGCGTCGCGAGTTCTTCCAGCGAATTCACGATGGACAGATCGGCGACGTGGTCTCGGTCTTTGGCACATACCTGACTTCCCCCGTCAAACCGATGCCTCCGGCGAAGACGCGCCCCGAAGGAATCACCGACTTCGAGTGGATGGTACGCAACTGGTACAACTTCACTTGGCTCTCGGGAGACGGCCTCGTCGAACAAGCCATTCACACCGTGGACTGGTTGCAATGGGTCATGAAAGACGCGCCGCCCCTGCGCTGCACGGCGGTCGGTGGTCGCCAGATTCCGGCTCACGGTGGCAACATCTTTGACCACATTGAAGTCAACTATGAATGGGCGGGGGGCGTGAGAGGCTTTATGGCGCAGCGGCAAATCTCCGGTTGCCATAACGAAAACAGTCTCTATGTTCACGGCACCAAAGGGACGGCCACGATTCGCGGTGGTGGTGACACCGGGGTCTCGATTGACGGCGCGAACGCTTGGAAATATGACGGCCCCAAGTCGCGTGACATGTACCAGATCGAGCACGACGAGTTCTTCGACTCGATCCGAACCGGTAAGCCGATCAACGACGGCGACCGGATGCTCACGAGTACTCTCGCTGGAATCATGGGCCGCATGGCGGGATACACAGGCAAGCAGATCTCGTGGGACATGGCCTTGAACTCGAAAGAAGTACTCGTCCCCGAAATCACCGACGGATGGGACACCAAATTCGAGGTCGCTCCCATGGCTCAGCCCGGAACGACGCCGTTCCTGTGAGGGCCGACGGTGTGTCGAGTTTTCGGAACGCCTCGCTCTTCACGGCAATCGCGAGGCAGTGTGCAGTCGTAAGGCGACCAGCAGGTCGATCCTTTCGGTGCGGTTGGTTTTGAGGTCGATGGTCTCCGGGCGAATCATAGACCTCGGACGCTCAAAATTGACCGGTTGATCGGTATCGCGAATGCGAGGCATGGAATGCCTCGCATTCGTAGTTCCCTCATTCCTTGACTGAGATTTTCCGTCCGGCAAACCGGTCGATTCCCACCGTGCGATTCATCACAATTGCGTCGCAGATTTTTCCCTCAGCTTGCGTGGGGCATTGACATGTGCGAGTTCGTCGGACTCCCAAGTGAAGCCCACGATCTAACGCCCCACTTTGTGGCGACTTAGGTGGGCAAGGACATCGGCGTTCTCCACCAGCGATAGGTGTCGTCCATGATCCTGTAAAAGTCGTGGGTCAATCCCAGTCACCGCAGTTGAGGTTTCATCTGCGATGCCTACGACTCGAAGCCGATGGTCGCATTGAACAGTTTTACGTCTCCGTTCGGTGTCTCCATTTTCACCTGCGGCAAGAAGAGCCACGGTTCAGTGCGGAAGCCTGACCCACCCACGGATGACGCAGTGTGCCTTCAAAAATTGTAAAAAAACGGGAATTGCTCGACACCTCGGCGCGTCGAACGGCCAACTCTCTTCAATACGTTCGCACTTCTTTCACTGGACTGCTCCCTTGTTGGACGAGCACGACCAATCGGCCGTGATCTGCGGCTTGCAACACGGCAACCGAGAGGCTTGGGCTGCGCTGTACACCGGTTACAGCGTGGACATCTGGCGGTACGTCGCGCGACTTGTGGGGCCGGAGGTGACGGACGTGGCCGATGTCGTTCAAGAGACGTTTCTCGCGGCGGCTCGGTCGGCAAGACAGTTCGACGCCAGTCGCGGTTCACTGTGGAGTTGGCTCACGGGTATCGCTCATCACCACGTCGCGTTGTATTGGCGACAGATTGGCAAGGTGGCAAGGCTTCACAAACTGGCGGAAGCGAATGCAGGCACATTACGACGCTGGCTGGATGACTCGGAATCGAATGACCAACCGTGGGAACAGCGAGAGTTGGTCGAGTTGATTCGCGGCGTGTTGTCCGAACTCCCCTCGGACTATGCCGCACTACTGACTGCGAAATACCTGGACGACCAGAGTCTCGACGACCTGTCCCGGCAGTGGGGTGGTTCGACCGAGGCTCTGAAATCGAAGCTGGCTCGCGCCCGGCGCGAGTTCCGTGTGAAGTTTGAGCGACTGACGCGCGACCCGACGCCGGTCGCTCGTGAAAGAGATCCCGCACCGAACTCATAGCAACCGAACTCATGTCATCTGTTCGACGTCGGCGTTTCGCAGGGTGCATGCCAATCGAAGTCGCATGATCGACGCCCATGAATTGGATCATCAACATGTTGCCCCAAGGAGTTCTCCCATGAAGCTGTCCACGACCTTCTGTGTCGCCCTCATCGGTGCGCTGGCCTATGGCCTCTCTATCGGAGTTGGCTCCTCGGCGCAGGAGAACGACGCGCCTAAGAAAGGCGCTGCGGCCCACGCTTCGCTCGCTGCGTACCCGCAGGCCGTCATCTCCCTGAAGGAACCGAAGACCGGAATGGTCTTCTACGTCGAAAGCAACGGTCGCCGCCTGGTCGCCATTGACAAGGACGGGGCGGTGGCGTGGAGCGTGGACGTTATGGACGAAGCCAAGATCAAACTAAATCGTGGGATGCCCGTCATCCGCCATCTGCGGCTACAAGATGGCGAACTGCGGGCCACGTGCGGCAAGAGCTATGAGGTAAAGGTAGATATCAAGACCGGTAAGGCGGAGTTTGCAGGGGCCGATTAGCGCGATCGATGGTGCCGCCGAATCAGGCATTTGCAGCCGACCGAGACTGCGATGTCGGTTTGCTTGAATAGATGGCTCGTGACGCGGCCCCGGCTGCTGAGTTTTGTGAGTTAGACTTCATCAAATCTGAACCGAACGAACGATGTCCGACGAACACACTCACGACGATGACGACTCGCGGCTGAAGGCGTTGCTGGGCGCTGTCGAATCCGATGCGCCGTCACCGGATGCCGTGCTGCTCGACGCGCTGCGTCAGCGCACGGCCGAGGCGTTTGCGGCGGGATCGACGACCGGCCAGCAATCGTCGGAAAGTAGGGTGCGTGAAGTCTTCGGAACGCACCAGACGGAGCTCACTTTGGTGCGTTCCGAAGACTCCACGCACCCTACGACTACTCAATCTCAACCGCTGCCGGTGCAACCGGCAGCGAACTCGAAGCGGAGGTATCCGATGGTCACTCTGGCGATTCGTGGTCTGTTGATGGCTTCGGCCGCGGTGGCGATGTTGGTGGCGTGGCTGGTGCCGATGAATCCGGGGTCGGTTTCGTATGCGGCTCCGTTCTCGCAAGTGATTGACGAGCTGCGCGGAGCCGGGTCGCTCCACTTGCGGGTCGTGCGCGATGGCCAAACGGCGGAGGTGTGGGTTCGTGCGCCGGGCTTGGTGCGGCGCGAAGAGTCTCCGCAAAAATATGAGATCGCGGCGGGATCGCGACTGTGGCGCGTGGATGAAGAGACGAACACCGCGACCGAGACCGACTCGCCGTGGTTCTCTGCACCGGATCGTCAGGTGGACCTCGTCGCGCTGCTGAATGTCGGTGTGCGCGATGCGACGGCGCTGTTGAACTCGCGCCCGCGGGAGCGGGTTCAGTTCGACGGCCGCGAGTGTTTTGTCTACCGCGCGCAGGTTGAGGCCGCTTCGGAACGGATCGAGCTCGAAGGGTTCGTCGATGTGCAGAACCGGCAACTGGCGGGAATCCGTGCCAAGCGCGGTCCGAACGTGCTGCTGGCCGAGATGCGGCTGATCGCGATGAACGAAGCGGTCGCCGACGAGAAGTTCGTCGTGGCGAAGTCGCTCACCGAGGACGGCCGCATCGGCAAGGTGAGCGATTCGCAGGGGATCGCCGTCATCCGGCCGATGCTCGCCAAACGGTGGACGCCGCTCGGTCGCGACCTGTTGCTCAAGCCGGGCGACTGGCTGCGGACCGAGCTGCGCGGAGCCAACGCTCTGAAAGTGACGCTTTCGTCCGAGGTCGAACTGACGCTCGGACCGGGTTCACTCGTCGAGTGCATTTCTCCCACGAAGGCCCGGCTACACACGGGCGAGGTGCAGGTGAGCGTCCCCGTAGCTTGGGTTCCCAGCCCGAGCGATCCGGCACAGAAGGACAGCAAGCCCAACAATGATGGAGACGCGAAGAGCAAGAAGAATGATGAGAAGACGGCTCGGGCTGGGAGCCCAAGCTACGAATTGCTGGCCCCTCGCGAGGGAAGCCGCGTGGTTAAGCCGGGCACGAAGCAACTCGTGCGAGTTGACCGCGACGAGAAGCTCGTGGACGTGCCGCAAACGCCGGTTTGGCTGGCCGGGTTTGAAGGGACATCGAACAACGAGTCGCTCGGTTCGCTGATCGTGAAGCTGCCCGATGGCCGCAACGAACCGCTGACGGTGGGCTATCACAAGGTCTCCGTCGAGATTCGCGATCAGATCGCCCGCACGACCATCGAAGAGTCGTTCGTCAATCACACGGCGGGGCGGCTGGAAGGGATCTTCCATTTTCCGCTCCCTCAGGATGCGTCGATCAGCGGGTTTGGAATGTGGATCGGCAACGATCTGGTCGAGGCGGACATCGTCGAGAAACAGCGGGCTCGCGAAATTTACGAGACGATTCTGCTCGAGAAGCGCGATCCGGGGCTGCTCGAATGGACGGCGGGCAACCTGTTCAAGGCGCGCGTCTTCCCGATCGAAGCGTTCTCCGAGAAGCGCGTGAAGATCGTCTACACGCAGGTGCTGCCGCTGCGGGCGAACCGTTACCGCTACAGCTACGGTCTGCGCAGCGATCTGCTCCGCACGAAGCCGCTGCGCGAACTGAATCTCACAGTGACGGTGAACTCGGCGCTGCCACTCAAGGGGGTGACGTGTCCGACTCACACCACGCGGAACCAACTGACGGCTCATTCGGCGCAGGTCGAGTTCGCCGCGCAGGAGTACTCGCCCAACCGAGACTTTGAAGTGGTGTGCGAGATCGACGCCAAGCAGTCGGACGTGGTCGTGATCCCGCATCGACGTGGCGACGACGGGTATCTGCTCGTCCAACTGACGCCGCCCGGCGCGGACGGCAACTGGCAGCGCGAGTTGCTGCCGGACGGCAAGCCGCTCAACGTTGTGCTGCTTTGCGACACGTCGGCGTCGATGGATTCAGAGAAGAGAAAACAGCAGGCCGAGTTCGTGGCGACGGTCTTGTCGTCGTTGGGGGCGGACGATCGCTTCCTGCTCGCGGCGTGCGATGTCGGAGTGGAGTGGTTTGTTCCTGTCCCCTCTCCTCCGGCTGCGGGGGAGAGGGCTAGGGTGAGGGGGCCGGGCGGTGAACCGACTCCCGACGACTTGTCCAAGCCAAAACAGAAGACTGAAGAGAAGCCCCCTCACCCTAACCCTCTCCCCCGAGGACGGGGGCGAGGGGACAAGACGGAAGATGTCGGCTTCGCTCCGACCGCCGAGCACATCGCGCTCGCCATGTCGTTCCTCGACCAGCGGGCGTCACTCGGTTGGACGAACCTCGACCGGGCGTTTGCCGAAGTCATCAAGAAGGCTCCGGCTGATGCGCAGGTGATCTACATCGGCGATGGCATCGTCTCGGCGGGAGACACCGATCCCGCGCGGTTCGTGAAGCGGTTGGGGCAACTCGTGGGGCAGATTTCCAATCTGCCCGTGAAGTCGCCTGACAAATCGAAGGCTGGCAAGTTGAAGGGAGAGGGAACGAAGGGGGACGGGCAGATTACAAATCTGCCCCACGGCTCTCGCACGTTCCACGCCGTGACGGTGGGCAACATCACCGAGGCGGTGGTCCTCAAAGGGATCGCCACCGTGGGTGGAGGCTCGGTCCGCAGCATCGGGGGCGAGCAGACAGCGCTCGTCGTGGCGAAGGAACTGCTCAACGAAATCGCTCAGCCGGGGCTGCGCGAGGTGAGCGTTGAGTTCAAGGGCGTGAAGGTCGCCGCCGTCTATCCCGAGGTGTTGCCGAACGTCGCAGCGGGGACGCAGCAGATTCTCGTCGGCCGCTACCTGCCCGAGGGCGATCTCTCAAAAAATCAGGTGGGTGAGATCATCGTCACCGGCAAGCGTGGCGGTGAGGCCGTGCGTTACGCGGCCAAGATCAACTTCAAGGACGCTGAAGAGGGCAACTCGTTCATCCCGCGACTGTGGGCGCGAGGCCATCTCGATCATCTGCTCGCGCAGGGGCAGGCAGCGTCTGTGAAGGACGACATCATCGGGCTGTCGGAACAGTTCCACATCATCACGCCGTACACGTCGCTGCTCGTGCTGGAGACCGATGCCGACCGCGAACGCTTCGGTGTGAAGCGGCGCTACGAAATGCGCGATGGCGAACGGTTCTTCGCCCAGGGTCGAGACAACGCAAACTTTGAACTTGTTCAGCAGCAGATGAAGCGGGCGGGGGATTGGCGACTCGGCATCCGACGGCAGGTGCTGCGGAGCCTCGCGGGACTCGGCCGCAATCCGCAGGCGTTCCAGCAGCAGGTGCAGTTGCTCGACGAGGCGAAGCGGATGAGTGGTCGGCACGGCTACGTCGGCGACTACAACATGCCGATGTCGAACATCGACTCGGCCCCGATGGCCGGTCCGATGGGCGGTATGCACTGGGGCTTCGCCGGAGGAAAGGGCGGAGGAGAAGGTGGGTTTCGCGGTACTGCATTCGATATGGATGGCGAGAGCTTCGGACTCGAAGTGGAAAGCCTCTTCGTCACCAATGGTACGGTGATGCTCAGCGATGGTGAGAAATTGTCGGACAGCCGCGACAAGCCGGATCGATCCGCAGGCGACCGACTCGACGTGTCGAAGTCCGACGGGCTGAGCCTCGGCTTTGGAGACGACTCGGGGAAAGAGGACCGTCAGGAGATCAGCAAGGGGCTCAAACAAGTGGAAGACTCCGTGCAGGAGTTTTCAGAGTTCGACGACGCCGGTCGCGTTTCCGATGGTCGCCTTTCCGCAGAGCGAGGCAGTGAACTCAGCTTCGACGACAACGGCTTCGCTGGTGGCGAGATGCTTGTGAAGGCGAAGGCGGCCTTCCAGCCGATGCGATCGCGCGGGCTGTCGAATAAGCGGGAACGCTTCTCATTGGCGGGAGGCTTGGATTTCAAGAGCCATCGCGGGACCAAATCGGCGATGATGGGCCGTGACTACTACTACCAAGGCCATCAGCCCGACACCACGAGTTGGCTGAACAATCTCTTCCCCGCGCTGCCCGCTCGTCCCGGCAAAGCCGCGCCCGCCCTGCCCGATCCCGAAGGCTGGTCGCCCGAAGCGATCGCTCTGTCACGCAGTCTGCTCCGCACGGAAGTGTTGTCGAAACTGGCGGGCGGTGTTGAGTTGAAGCGGACGGTGAACTCCTTCGATCCGCGTTGGCAGCGGCAGTCGGCGCGGAACACCGACCTCGCGCTGTACTCGCCGACCGGATGGCTCACGCGGACGCTGGACCTCGATGAGCAGACGATCGTCAACTACGCAACGGCTCAGGAACGGGGCGTCTTCTCTTTGGCGCTACTGCTGGGTCGAAGCCGTTCGTCGGTGGCTAGTGAACTCACACCGGGCGTGCTGGGGTTGGGCGACTCGTCGCTCACCGCGCTGCATGAGGCGTATCGCGGGTATCAAGCCAGGCTGGAGGCGGCAGGCGAGAACCGCGTGACGCTGATCCTGAACCCAAAAAACTCTGTGTACGAGCAGCATCTGCTGATCGACACGGCCCGGCATGTGATCCTCAAGATGGAAACGATTGACAACGGGAAGCTGTTCGGGACGACGACGTTCGACGATTTCGTCGAAGTCGCCGGGACGTGGCTGGCTCGCAAGTTGATCGTCACCGACGACAAAGGTCGGAAGACAAACGAAACGACACTCGACGTGAAGGTGCTCACCGCCGAGGAGCATGCTGCGCGAATGACCGCCCAGTTGGCGGCCAAGATGCATGTGCAATTCCTGCGTATGCCGTTCTCGAAGTTGTCGGTCGCTCGTCAGAAAGTGGCCGATGGCGCGGCGAGCTTCGACGACCGGATCACGATGATCCTGCATTACGCCTCGCTCCAGCAGTGGGATGAGTTGCTCAAGCAGGTCGATGCGGCGGAGGCATTGGTGCAGATGCTGGCGGTTGGCAAGCCGGGTGTACCTTGGATTCGCACGGCGGCACTCGTCGCGATGCGACGGAACGAAGAGGCGCGGCAGCGGTTCCTGACCGAGGCGAAAAAGTTGGCGGCGGCCAGGAGGCAGGATGAGGTCTACCTCGCCGACTTCCTGCACGGGCAGGCGGCTCAGGTGGGGACCGGTTCGGAAATGCTGGACCTCGTCAATCTGCTCAAGCCCGTGTACGAACGGCAGGCGGTAGAACTCGACGTGATGGTCCGCTGGCAGGAGAAGTTGTTGAGCAGTCTCGACAGCCTCGGCCGGTCGGAGGAGGCTCTCGCGCTGCGGAAGTCGATGGTCGAGAAGGCTCCGTGGCACGTCCACTGGCAACAGGATGTCGCGCAGCGAATGAGGAACGCGGGACAGTACGACGCGGCTGAGAAATGGCTGCGGAACGAGATCGCTCGCGACATCGAACGGCCCGATTACGAAGACGAAACGCTGCGCGGCTCGCTGACGGACCTCTTCCGCACGCGCGGCCAGTGGGATCGGTTGCTGAAGTTCACCACGGAATGGGTCGCCAGAAATCCCGAGTCGATGTCGCACAACTCGGCCTACGCCCAGCACGTTTCGGCGCTGGTCTACAACGACAAACTCGATGAGGCCAACGCGCTGGTCGAGCAATGGCTGAAGGAGTCCCGCGTCGAAGGGAAGCTTTCCTCCGCGCAGCGTGCCCGGCTGGAGACGGCGATCAACTTTACTCAGGGCAGCGGGTACAACATCTCGTTCCAGCGGGCCGATGAACGCTGGTTCGGCCTCCTCGCCGAGACTGTTCGGTTCTTCGTGCGGCACGCGCATCACGGCGACCTCGCGCCGCGCATCTTCCAGAACAGTTACTTCCAACAGAGCGACGAGTGCGACCGGCTGCGGGGTGAATTCCTGAACCTGCTCCGCACCGATCTCGCCAAACTGACGCCCGCGCAGCTCAGCTTCGTGGTGAATGGAGCGATCAGTGGACGGTTGGAGCTGGTCGAACCGATCAACGACCGCAAGCAGCTTCAGGCGCACGAGGTGCCGCTCGACATCTGGAAGAAGATCGCCGCCGAACTGCGAACGCGGTGGAGCAAGACCGAGGATCGCCACGACCGCGACTCGCTCGGCACGACGCTGAGCGGGATCTACGGCAGTCGCTTCTACGACACCGAAGGTCTTCCGTTCCTGCGCGAGCGAATCGCGACCGCACCCGACGATTTGAAACCGGGCTATCGCGATCTGCTCTTCAACGACCTGCTGGCTCGTCCGTGGACCGATGAGTTGGAACAGGAAGCCTTCCAAACACTGCGGCTGCTGTCGAGAGCGAACGAGCCGGGCGCAACGCTCTCCGTTCAGTTGCCCGCGCTGCATCGACTAGTCGATGCGATGCTCGCCAACCGTTCGGCAAGAGACGAGAAACTGCTGCGCGATGCGGGCGAGGTCAACAAGCTGACTCGTACCGAACTCGCGAAGAAACGGGCCGAGGCACGAAAGGCGAGTCGCGCGACGTTTGCTGCGAAGCTGACGGCCGAAGCCGACAAGGAAGAGATGGCCAAAGGACGGCTCGCCGCGTGGCTGCGAATGGAGCAAATGTGGCTCGACGTACAGCTCGACCAGAACCTCGACGAGGTGGAAGAACGATGCTGGGCGATTCTCGGCGAAGTCCCGCCGAAGCCGGAGGTCGTCGCCGACGAAGAGGGTGATGACGACGAGCAGCCCGGCGTCTCCGGTGCGGAGCAAATGCAAGAGGCCATCGACGGACTGCTCAAACAGCGGGCGTTCGTGACCGTGATGAATCTGGCCGCGCGGCGCAAAGCCGCTCCCGCGACGATCGATCGCGTGTTGAAATACATCGACGCGGGGATCGCGCAAAGTAGCCCTCACGCTCCGCGTGAGGAAAGCCGAGTCACGAACGACGCCGCGACTCCGAAGGACGGTGGAACAACCAAGGAGGCTGGTTCTGCGCCCGGCTTACGTCACGCGGAGCGTGACGGCTACTTTGAAAGCCGTGCCGCGTGGCGGGCCACCAAGTTCCAGATGCTCGTCGCGCTCGATCGAGCTGACGATCTGGATCGCGATCTGCGGACGTGGATTCGCGAGGATCAATCGACCTCGCCGTGGCGGCAGTCGCTCGCGCGGTTGCTCGCCGAACGGGGCAAGCTCGATGAGGCGATTCAACTGTTTGAGTCGGCCGAGAAGGACAAGCTGCTCTCATCGAGCGACTACCGGATGCTGTCCGACTGGTATCTCGTCGCGAACAACCGCGCCGCGCACGAGCGGGCGAAGCTCGAAGTCTTCAAGCAGATGCCGGAGGGGAACCTCGGCAACTCGCTCTACGGCGTTCGCAACCGGTGGCACCAACACGGAGTCACGTTGCCAAGCGAACTCGACGAGAACTCGCTGCTGACGTTCAAGGCTCTGTTCGCAAAGTCGGCCAATCCCGAGAACTATCTGTGGCAGTTGCGGGAGATTTATGCGGCGTCGCGCGACTTCCGGCTGCTCCAGATGCTGCCCGATGCGGTGCTGGGCCGCTCGCCGCAGCAGGTCTATGCGTTCCTACAATCGCTCAACAGCCAGGTGCTGTACGAACTGCGAAACGAGGCGACTGCGGACGAGATCCTGTCGCGCGTCAAATCGCTGCGCGAGGGCGAACGGACTCCGACCGACCTGCGAGCACTCGACCTGTTGGAGGCGCTGGTCGAACGAAAATCGTCCGAGGTGCTGAATCAACCCGGCCCGCACGTCCAAGCATGTGTCGCCGCGCTGCGTCGCGCATTCGCCCGCGACTGGCAACCGGGTGAGCCTCGCCTGATGTCGGGCTTCCTTTACAGCCTCGGCGGGATCAGCAACGGCGAGATCGCGGCGGAACAACTACGTGAATTGAGGGCACTGCAAGCTCAAGCCCCCGCCGCGTCGCGCGACCATCTGTTCATCACCAACGACCTGTGTAATTTGCTCGGCTGGAGCTACGGCAAGCGCGACGAAGCGATCGCGATGATGGAGATTGAAGTCCGGGACTATGCCCTGGCCAACGAAGGCCAGTGGCCGCACGAGGACAACGCGATCCTCGGCAGCTTCGTCAGCCTGTACGAAGGTGGCGGCAAGCACGCCGCCGGGGAGGCCGTGCTGATGAAGTGGCTCGCCACAACGAAGCACGATGAGCAGCGGAAGTGGCTGCGCGACCGATTGATGTCGCTCTATAACCACGCTCTGGAACACAAGGGCGAGGTAACGTTGGGCAATGGGCTGACGCTGTTCAACAAGATCATCGACCTCGGTCTGAAGGAGATTGCCGACGCGCCGGACGAGCATGTGCGCTACAACGTTGTCACGCGGCTGTGCTCGACGTTCGACATCGCCTTCCGCAACAAGATCGGCGGGGTCGAACGGCTCGAACAATTCGTCTTCCAGTCTCTGCCCGAGATTCTCAAGCAGCAGCAGTCTCAGTACCGCAACACGGTGTCGGCTCCGGTCCACATCACCGGCGCGGCCCTCAGCCCGAAGCTCGCGTTGCGGTACATCGTCGAGCGACTGGAGCAGTATCCGCAGCGGTTCGAGGTCCAGTGGGACAACGGCTGGCAGGGATTCGGCTACGAGTTGGCCCGACGGCGCGAGGTGGCGGCAGCCGAATTGGGTGACCTTGCGCCGCGAGTCCTCGCGCTGGCGATCCGCGAGTTGAAGCGAGACCTGCGCATGGGCGAGGCCCGCAACCAGTACATCTATTACAAGCACCATTCGCACTTCTGGGCCGAGAAGACTTCCGACTTCGCCAAGGCCGCCAACGAAGTTTATGCCGAGAAGAAGACCTCGGGCCGGCGAGTCCGCTACATCGCGAACTACTTCCGCAGCGGACTGGAGATGCACGACAGAGGCATCGAAATCCTGATGATCGCGCATGGCAGCGGCCTGCTGGACGAATCGGCTCAGGCCGAACTCGTTGGGTTCCTCCAGAACGCGAGCCGCTACGCCGAGTCGATCCCGTTGCTCGAAGGCTTGGTGAAGGCTCAGCCCGACTCGATGACTTACCGCACGCAGTTGATGGCGGCGTATCACCACTCGATGCGGCCGGAGCAACTGGCGACGTTGGTCAAGCAGATCGACACGCACTTCCACGCCGAGGGTCGCTGGACGGAGGGCAACATCGCCCAGTTCGGCAAGGGTTGCCTTGGCTGCAATCTGAATGAGCTGTCGGTCGGATACCTCAACGAGGCGATCTCGCTTCATCAGCGAGACCACGGCGGACGGACGCTCAATGACGCGGCGCTGTCCGACTATTACCAACACCTCGCCGGGGCGCAATCTCGCCTCGGACGCACGAAGGAGGCGGTTGATGCCGCGAGTGCCGCCATCGTCTGCTGGGGACCGCGTCACGATCACCGAGGCTATGCGATGCAGTCACTGACTCAGGTGCTGAGCGGCGCGGCGGACCTCGACGACTACGTGAAGCAC
>JAYTXB010000725.1:0-2124 GCA_043743205.1 Schlesneria sp. | reverse complement strand
GATCCCTCGCCCCCACAACCAAACCCACTTTCCACTACAAAACCGCAGCCGCATAAAACCTTACGAAATAGCTCATTATTTTCCGGATAGCCTCTCAGTCACTCGGTCGCACTGACGGGAATTGTCAAGGGTGCGGTTCGTGCGCTGGCGTCGATTTGCCTGATCGCGCGGAGGGCCGCAGAACGAACCTGCTCATCCTCATCGCCATCAAGGCGACGCAGTGACGCGAGGCTTGATGTGGCTTTCGGACCCAACTCACCCAACGTGACGGCAGCAGCGGCTCTCACTCGGGAATCCTCATCAGTCAATGACTCACTGAGAGCCATCAGGGCTTCGTGGCCGGAGGGACCTACATTTCTCAGTGACGTGGCGGCGGTGATCCGCACATTGACATCGCTGTCCGTCAGTAATGCCACGAGAACCGGAGTGACTCGCTCGGTATGTCCTTCAAACGTCGAGAGCGCGGCAGCCGCATTGACGCGAGCAAATGCCGAGTCATCGTCAAGCATCCGCAGCAAGCCTTCTGCGGCGGGAGCGGCATCGGGGCCAAGTTGTGCCAGAAACATTGCCGCGAGTTCACGAGCCACCGGGTTCGTGTCATCCAGTCGCTCCGTCAGTACGGGGACTGCCGCCAATCCGAAGTTGTGTAGTTGGACTTCGGCCTTCGTCCAAGCATCGGCATCACCCGACTCGGCCGCACGCACGATCACTGCAAACGCCGACTTCGTTCTCGTCGCAGTATTGGAAGGACGAGCCTCTGCTTGAGGAACAGCCTTCAAATCGGGTTGCTCAGCAGCCACGATCGCAGCTGGACGAACGGTTGTTTCGCCAGAAGTTGAGTCGTTCCGGCCGCTCTCGCCGCAACCGATCATCACTCCGGAACTGACGAATACACCCAAACAGACCAGCCAACAAAACCGTGAACGACGAATCATGGTGAACTCTCATTTCTTCCACGGACGACGACAAACCAGATTCACAATGTCGAGCAATCCCTGTAACGCAACACGTCTCACGGAACACGCCTGATAAATTGCTCCGACTATTCAGACTGGCATCGGAAACGGACACCCTTCGCCTCGCACGCCGTGGCCAACGAAATCGGATCGAGGTTCACGTCGGCCAACTCTTGCAGCGAATGAAGTTTCGCAGCGTGATAACGTCCAAGTTTCAGGCGAACGGACTTCCCCGTTCGTTTGCAAATGATCTGCTCGATCTCCTCCGCATCGGGTGTATTCGATGACGCGCGGACAGCGTCCCAACCCAGCGGAGAAGGTTGAGAACTCGCCTGAGAATCTGGCGGGAGATAGATCGTGCCGTTGTTGAAATCGACAGCGAACGCGATGACGCCGGGGATGAAGAACAGCAGCAAGCCAACGGCGTCCAACGCGACAACCTTGGGGTCCAATCGACCGGGGGGCTGCCCCCTCCGCTCGGGCCAGAAGATCGTTCCGCATCCGACAAGCTGCAGCAGCAAACTGGCCAGAACAAAACCTATCACCCATCGTCGGCAATTCGGTCTAGTCATCGTCAATGCCTGCCAACTTCCATGATGGGTGCGGTGCTGATGAACGCAGTCGAGCCGGACGTTATGTCTCGCGAGGACGAACGTGAGCCGTTTCACCGCGTGGGCAACGCCCCGCGCGTGAGTGACGTTCGGGCCTGTTTCTTCAATCAACGCGCGGGGCGTTACCCACGCAGTTAAACGAGTCAAATGTCTCACTGGTACGAGCAAGGTGTATTTCAAACGCACGAATCGCTCAAGACGAGTTCGCTAGCGATGTCCTACCATTCGCAACTCATGAATGGGGCGGCAATCGTGCAATTGGCGGTTACGTTCAGGTCCACTCTCCCGCGTTTTCGGCGGAGAGAGCGACACCTTGTGCGGAAAGAAGGTCGGACGTTTTAGAGCGACTGGAAATTAAGGGGCATCCGCGAGGCGATGGCGGATTTGTGAGTCGTGAAGAGTTGTCCAATATCCGTTTCAATCGCAGTTCGGAAGCTGGCGAATTCGGGGTGGTAGCGCCCGTTGAGGGATTGATCCTTGAGGAACGTAGGCGAGCGGCAGAAAATAATTTACCAACCCGCAGCGTGAGCGGGGGAGTCGCTCAATGGACTCCCCCG
>JAYTXB010000724.1:0-14924 GCA_043743205.1 Schlesneria sp. | reverse complement strand
AATCAGGAAGTGTCATGACCGTCGAAGTCAAAGTCCCCAGCTTTGGTGAGTCCGTATCCAGCGTGGTCTTGGTCGAGTGGCTCAAGCAAGTAGGCGAGGCCGTCGCATCGGGTGAAGAACTCGTCGAGGTTGAGAGTGACAAGGCCACGAAGAAGTGCGTCTCGCCTTCATCCGGCGTCGTCACACAATTGCTCAAAGCCGCAGGCGATTCGGCCGACATCGGTGAAGTGATCGCCCTCATCGACGAGAAGGCCGTGGCGGCGAGTCCTTCCGCAGCGGCTCCGGCGGCACCGCCAGTCGCCTCGACAACACCGGCAACTTCGGCGGCGGGGCATGTCATGCCAGCGGCGGCTCGCGCGTTGGCCGAAGCGGGCGTCTCAGCATCGCAAGTCGCGGCGACTGGCCCCGGCGGACGACTGCTCAAGGAAGATGTTCAGCGGCACGTAGCGGCTTCCGCAGCACCGACTGTCATCGTGAAACCTGCGGAAACGAAGTCGGCTCCGGCAGAACCGCCGCGCACGATCATTACGAAGTCGTCCGGCGAACGCTCCGAGAAGCGGCAGGCGATGAGTCCCATCCGCAAGCGAATCGCCTCGCGGTTGAAGGAGGCTCAGCAGAACGCCGCCTTGCTCACGACGTTCAACGAGGTCGATATGTCGGCCATCATGTCGCTCCGCAAGCAGCATCAGGATGCCTTCACCGAGCGGTACGGGATCAAGCTCGGGTTCATGTCGTTCTTCGTGAAGGCGGCTGTCGATGCCCTCGTCGCATTCCCCGCGATCAACGCCGAGATTCAGGGGACAGACATCGTCTATCACAACTTCTGTGACATCGGCATCGCCATTGGCGGTGGCAAGGGACTCGTCGTGCCGGTTCTTCGCAGCGCCGAACGGATGGGCTTCGCCGAGGTCGAGTTGGCCATTGCCGAGTTCGCGAAGAAGTCACAAAACGGAACGCTCAGTCCGCAGGAGCTGACTGGCGGGACGTTCACGATCACCAACGGCGGCGTCTACGGTTCGCTCCTCTCGACACCGATCGTCAACCCTCCACAAAGCGGCGTTCTCGGAATGCACGCCATTCAGGACCGCCCCGTCGCGCGCGACGGCCAAGTCGTCATTCGCCCGATGATGTACATCGCCCTCACCTACGATCACCGTATCGTGGACGGACGCGAAGCGGTCACGTTCCTCAAGCGAATCAAAGACTGCATCGAGAACCCGGTCCGCCTGCTGCTCGATGTGTGATTGCGTCGTTCGCCACCACCGCTCTTAGTCTTATTACTCTTATCTGTGCCCATCTGTGAAATCTGTGGTCAATCACTCCGAGTAGGGAGGAGACTTGACCACAGTTTTCACAGATGGTCACAGATAAGACAGCAGAACGATCAGAAGAAATAAACAGATGTCTCAACACGATTTGATTGTCATTGGTGCGGGACCGGGTGGATATGTCGCTGCCATTCGCGCTGCGCAACTAGGGATGAACGTGGCGGTTGTCGAGCAGGAAGGCGCTCTCGGCGGGACGTGTTTGCGCGTCGGCTGCATCCCCAGCAAAGCCCTGCTCGAATCGAGCGAACTTTACAAGCTGGCCAGTGACCATCTCGGCGAGTACGGTGTGAAGGTCTCCGGAGTCGAACTCGATCTGCCCGGTATGATGCAGCGCAAGGACTCGATCGTCGCGGGCCTCTGCAAGGGGATCGAAGGGCTGTTCCGCAAGAACAAGATCACGCGGTATGTCGGTCACGGTCGCATCGCGGCGGCGGGGCGAGTTACCGTGGACGGTGCACCGCCGCAGGAACTGACCGCCAAAAACATCTTGATTGCCACGGGCAGCCGCTCCGCGCCGTTGAAGGGTGTCGAGGTCGATAACGATCTGATCGGGACGAGTACCGAAGCACTCAAGTACCCGAGCGTTCCCGGCCATCTCGTCGTGATCGGTGCGGGAGTGATTGGCTTGGAACTCGGCTGCGTCTGGGCACGGCTTGGCTCGAAGGTGACGGTCCTCGAATACCTGCCGCGCATCCTGCCGGGTATGGATACCGAGATCGCAACCGAAGCTCAGAAAATCTTCACCAAGCAGGGGCTGGAGTTCCGCCTCGGGATGCGCGTCACCGGTGCCCGCGTGGTAAACGGTCGCTGCGTCGTTGAGTGCGAGGGTCAGCCGCCGATGGAATGCGACCGCGTGTTGCTCGCCGTTGGTCGCGTCCCCAATACGGACGACCTCGGTTTAGACAAGCTCAACGTCGCTCGCAATCAACGCGGCTTCGTCGTTGTTGACCGCAGCTTTCAAACGTCGATCCCCGGCATCTACGCGATCGGCGACGCGATCCCCGGCCCAATGCTCGCGCATAAGGCTGAGGAAGAAGGAGTCGCCTGTGCCGAATGCCTCGCTGGCAAGCATGGTCACGTCAATTACGACGCGATCCCCGGCGTGGTCTACACCGACCCCGAAATCGCCAGCGTCGGCAAGACGGAAGAACAGCTCAAAGAGTCGGGCATCCCGTATCGCAAAGGGGTCTTCCCGTTCATGGCCAATGGGCGAGCGAAGGCTCTCGGCCAGACGGATGGTCGCGTGAAGATGCTCGCGCACAGCGAGACCGATCGCATCCTCGGCGTCCACATCATCGGCCCGCGTGCCGGTGACCTGATCGCAGAAGCCGCCACCGCCATCGAATTCGGAGCGAGCAGCGAAGACATCGCCCGCACATCGCACGCTCACCCGACTCTGGCCGAAGTCATCAAGGAAGCCGCCTTCGCCGTCGATGGCCGTGCGATCCACATGTGATAGAGACTGCGTGTGGTGTTCTGCGGGCGCTCATCATTCCATTTGGACTGCGGCAATTAATTGCCGCTTTCCCTTCTCGCGTCGATTTGATTTTGAATGACTTGGCCTACGCAGCGCACATTCAAAAAACGTGGAAAAGCAGAGAAAGGAAAGCGGTGATGAATCCCCGCACTCCAAATGGGGAACAAATCGAGCCGCTGGACTCACTCTGGCCCGCTCCCATGAGTTGGTTCGACCTGACTCTGCCGACGCTGGCCGAGAACCTCGCGCTGGATGACGTGTTGCTCTCGGAGATCGATGCCGATCCCGCGCGCGGGCTGCTGCGATTCTGGGAACTCGACAACTATGGAGTCGTTCTCGGACGTTCCAATCGGGTGGAGACCGAAGCGGATATCGAGGCGTGTCGTCGCGAGGGCGTGCCGATTCTCAGACGTTCCAGTGGGGGAGGAGCCGTGGTGATCGGTCCCGGTTGTCTCGCCTATTCGCTCGTCATCCCGCTGACAGACGAGCAGCGTGCGTTGGGAATCGCCCCGTTGACGAAGCGACTGATGGAACGGATCGCACTCGGACTTCAGTTGGTCCTGCCCGGCGCGGCAGCTTGCGGAACGAGCGATCTCGCTGCCAACGGCTTCAAGTTTTCGGGCAACGCTCAACGCTGGCTCAGCCGCGCCTTCCTGCATCACGGCACGATCCTGTACGACTTCGATTTGTCTCGCATCGGCCGCTATCTGAAAACTCCATCGCGCCAGCCCGACTACCGCGATGGTCGCGATCACTCGGAGTTCGTGAGGAACATCGACGCCGATCGCGACACGCTGATCGAACTCTTGGCTAACGCATGGCACGCCATTCCCGTCGCGTGTTCGCCAGCCTCAGTCGCTCGCGTCGAGCAAGTCGTTCGGGAGAAGTACAGTAGCGCCGACTGGTCGATCTTGTTATGAAGAGCCGCGTCCGAGATGGTTGTTGTTCGCAGTTTCCCCATTCAACGTGAGTCACTCATGGATGCCAAGTACGCCATTGCCGACACCTCGAACATTCTGTCCCCGGCACTGCTCGTTTATCGCGAGATCCTGGACCGCAACCTGAGGAAGATGATTGAGATCGCGAAGGACATGCGGCGGCTGCGGCCTCATTGCAAGACGCACAAAATGCCCGCCGTCATCAAAATCGAACTGGCGATGGGGATCACGAAGCACAAGTGCGCGACGTTCGCCGAGGCGGAGATGCTGGCCGATTGCGGAGTCAAAGACATCTTCTTGGCGTACAACCTCGTCGGGCCGAACATCAGGCGCGCCGTCACATTCTTGCAGAAGTATCCCGACGTGAAGTTTGCCGTCACGGCGGACGACTCGCCGATGATTGCAGCTCTCAGCGACGCGATGCTGGCGGCGGGAACGACGATTCACGTGTTGCTCGATCTCGACTCGGGACTGCATCGCACGGGAGTCGCCGCCGGACCGCAGGCGGTCGAGTTGTACCAGCAGATCATTGACTCACCGGGCTTGGAACCGGGCGGCTTTCATCTCTACGACGGCCACAACCACCAATCAAACCTAGATGAGCGAAAAGAAGCGGTGCGCATTACTTGGGAACCAGCGGCGAGGTTGCGCGATGAGTTCGTGCGTCGTGGCTGGCCGGTGCCGAGCATCGTCTGCGGCGGGACAGGATCATTTCCAATCTATGCGGCGATGACCGACCCCGTGATTGAACTCGCGCCGGGAACGTGCGTGTTTCATGACTCGGGCTATGGAACCTCGTTCCCCGACATGGACTTTGAACCGGCAGTCGTGCTGCTGACGCGAGTCATCTCGCGCCCCGCTCCCGATCGCGTTACGTGCGATCTCGGCAATAAATCGGTCGCCTCCGATCCGCCGAAGGGCCAGCGTGTCACCTTCCCCGACCTGCCCGACGCCGAACAAGTGCTGCACAACGAAGAGCACCTCGTCCTGCTCACGCCGCTTGCCGAACGCTATCAACCGGGCGACGAACTGCTCGCCATCCCAAAGCACGTCTGCCCAACCTCGGCACTTCACAAGCAGGCGTATGTGATCGAAGGTGGGCGAGTCGTTGAGATGTGGGACGTGACGGCAAGAGACCGGTGTTTGACGATTTGACCTTGTAGGATGGGCACTCTTGCCCGTCCCGCTTTGATTCAAAAGGCAGGACGGGCAAGAGTGCCCATCCTACGGCTCGACTTTCACTCTGGTTTCAAGCTCTCTCATGACAACACCGCAACGTTTCTCCACCGGCATCCCAGCCCTCGACGAACTCCTCGGCGGCGGGTTGGTGCCGGGAACTCTGACCGTTGTCATGGGGGCGACGGGCATCGGCAAGACACAGCTTGGGTTGCAGTTCGCCCACGCGGGACGGCAGCAGGAGAGGCAGAGCGGCATCCTGTTTGACATGGCTTCGCGCGGAGATGGCCAGAACCACGGAGACTATGCGAAACGGATGTTCGATTGGATTCTCAAGCAGCGGCAAATTGACGAGCCGTGTGCGCCCGACGACATCTGGGACGGCGAGCGAATGCGGTCGGACTACTTTCACATTTTTGATCGCTCGGGACGGCGAGTCTCGATCCGTGATCTCGATGCGGACCAGTGGGCCGAGTGGCGGATCGAGCTGAACCGGAAGCTCGATCAGGCGATCGCCTTCTTCTACGGTAACTTCGTTCACGGCGTACGGCGCTGTGTGATTGATGGCGTCGAACCGACCGACCGGGCGAGCGACTCGTTCCAGTTCCACGTGTTCGATTACATCTATCACCAGATTCTGCACAAAGATGCCGACTGGGTCGCGCGCGATCTGTTCCGCATCCACTTCCGAGCGAACGAGCCTGCGGTGATGAGCCACCTCTACGACCATCAGCAACTGGCGACGATGCTGCTCTACACGTCGCACGAAGTGCTGCTGGACGAACTGCTCTGCCGACCAATCGAAAGCGGCGATGAGCTGTCGAACGCCAACACGATCATCCTGATGGGCAAGGTCCGCGACGGTCTCAAGATGAGACGCGCCTTGCACGTGGCCAAGCATCGCGGCAGCGCGTGCAGCGACAGCATCGTCCCGTTCGAGATCACCGATCATGGGCTGACGCTGCTCGGTGATTGAATCGGCACTCGTAGGATGGGCACTCTTGCCCGTCCGGCTTTCGTCCCCCAAGACGGTACGGGCAGGAGTGCCCATCCTACGGGCGATCAATGCGAACACCCCGGTTGCTCCGAGCGGCCGGGGTGCTGTTAATCAGGCTCGTGAATCGAGACGGCTCGTTACGGTGCGGTCTTCAATGTTGGTCGGGGCGGAACGACGGTCTCGTTCGCGTTCGCCTCTGACGCTTCTGGCGGATTGGGGACGGGAGCCGCAGGGATCGGTTGTTGTGCCGACTCCGGCCCGTCTTGAGTTTGGAAGAGCCCCAACCCCGCATCGGACGGCTTGAACTTATAGCGCGACGACGTAAGCGTGTACTGCGACACGAGGCCCGGTGAGGACTCGAACTCAATCGTCCACGTGCGGTCGTTTTTGAACTTCTGTTTCGTACCGGGAGTCATCGTGTATGGATGGCCATTCAATGTGTACCGCACGTCATTCAAATTGGTAGCCGGGCTGAAGAGCATGATCTCGCCCCCATCGGCGAGCGGTGTGGGACTCGATGGGATCGTCGATTCGCGCGCGTAGCTCGGCTGCGGTTGGTACTGCGGCGGCGAGTAGGCGGGCTGTGAATAAACCGGTTGCGGCTGCACGTAGACGGGCTGAGGTTGATAGACCGGATAGGGCTGCACGATGACCGGCGCGGGACGATAGCCGCCGTAACCGTAACCGGGACCATAGCCAGGTCCATAGCCTCCGAACCCTGGGCCATACATCGGTCCATTACCAATCCCAATCCGCACGCCGCCACTCCCGAACGAGATGCCGCCACGAATTCTCGGGTCCGCCTGAACATCGCCGGGAGTCATTGCTCCCGAGATGACCACGATTCCCCACACCGCCCACGCATTGAACTGACGCATGACTTGCCCCCTTGCTAAAGAACGCCGCCGCAGTACCTGACACGACTGCGACACGGTACGAACTCTAGGACGACGAAGCTCATCAAGGCAAGAGGGGTTTGTCGTCCGGCAAACTCCATCAATGCCTGCGGGCGAGTTGCGATGATCGTTCAGTGGCGAGGCCGACCGCGTGGGCGATCGTTGAGCCAGCGGTCGATGCTCTCGGGAGAATCGAGTTCGCGTTGCAAGTCATCGACCCGCTGTTGCCACGGATCGGAGGGGGTGTTGCTGGAGTCGGCCGCTTCCTCGACGGCGATTGCGTCGATGTCGATAGGACCGAACTCGCGCAGCCAATAACTCACATCGGGGCTGGCTGTGGGGGTAGGTAAAGTGTCGTCGCGACCCGGCGTTGTGGGGGGCAAGGCCAGCGGCATCGGTTGGCCACGTCGTGAGATTCGCGAGAGAAACGCCTCACTGTCGAGGGGAGTTGCTCGACGACTGCGTGCCGCGCGGTGCAATCGATGATCACTCGACACCACTGTCAGATTGCGAGCGGCGGAGTGCTTCGCGACCAACTCTTCGATCAACTCGTCCGCCTCATGTCCGGGTTCGGCGAACAGGACGGCCATGCCATCGTGTTCAAATTGACTGTCGAGTCCGCGCGGAGCTTCGACCGCATCGAACACGATCGTGCAACGTTGACGTTCTTCGGTGGAAAGGCGTTCCGCGAGCAGAGCCAAGAGCCGCTGGCGCTGGCGATGCAAGTCACCCTGCTTGTAGTTGGCCAACGCCAGCCCCGCCGCGTGCAGCAGGTTGTAGCCATCGACGATGAGAAACGGGATCGCTGCCATGAGGTCTGAATCACAATCAAGTCGGTTGAGACACCAAGACCGCTTGGTAGTGCGAACAGAGGCCGTGCAGGCGCTCCCAAGTGAAGATGCCTGAAGCGTGACGATCGGACCAGATGATGCGCAAAGCGTAGTTGCCGGCGTAACTGAGTTCGGTCGGCTGGATGTCGTCCGGAATCCACTCGGGCTGCAGAATGCGTTCGCCGGTGATTTCGTGAACGCACTCGGCGCATGGGCATTCGGATCGCACCAGCTTGAAGGGGAGCTGAAAGGTCTTGCCATCGGTCCAAGTGATCTCGAAGGCGGATGAGTCCTTCAGGGCGCGGAGAGCCTGCGGGGTGAGTTGCATAGTGGGGCGAGTTCAGTCAGGGCGAAGAGTTTGTCGAAAGGAGAAGAGATATCGGGCAGGGGCATCATTCTTGACCAGCCCACCTCGATCATCGTTGAACGGCCAGCCGAAGGCGAGCACGGGGAACTCGGAACACTCGGGCGAACACACGATATGCGGACTCGCGTTCGCCTTCGGTTGGCGGTTCAACGAGGCGATGACCGACAGTCAAAGTCCGCAACTCGGTCAGTCGCGCCACGGGTGGGCGATCTGTTTCCAATACTTGTCGAACGCGTCGGGGGTGAAGTGCGGGTCGTTGTCGGAATCGTGGCACTTCGCACAGCCACCGTTGCGAGCGGCTTCCAATGTTTGGCGAACCGAGGTTCGCCCCGCTTGCAGTTCGGCGTCGGTGACACTCGCGGCGTCGTTGGCGAAGCGTTCTTGAAGGCTGACATGATGACTGCCGGGGCCGTGGCAATTCTCACACTGTTGATTGAGGAGGTGCGGCGTCCGCTCTTGGCTGAAGTAACCGCTGTCGTAGCGCAGCATCTGCTGAGGCTCCCAGCCTGTGACGTGACACGCCAGGCACTCGGGATCGTGAATGCGCGAGATCGGATCGACATCGCCCGCGCGCCCCGAGATGAGCGGTTGAAACGCCTTTGCGTGAGGCGTCTTCTTCCATTCTGCAAATGCCTTCGTGTGGCACTCACCACATTTCTCGGCACCGACGAACGAATGACCTGACGGATGCTTGATGAGCAACTCTTCCGAGGTGGCAATGGCTTCGTCGAGGAGTTGCTGTTGGTACGTCTTCATCAACTCGCGCATCGTCGGATGATTCTGGAACCGCTGGTCATCGAGGGACACCAGTTCATAGCGGAACGGTCGTTCGGCGTTGTCGGGGAAGTAGCCGAGGACACCGACACGCTTCCCCTTGTGTCCCGCTTGCAGCACCCAAGTTTTACCGACAACGACAGGAGTCTGGTCTGCTTCTTCGGGGCCACCGGCAGTCAGAACGATGTGGAACTCGGGGAATTTCTCGGCCAGGGCCTTCGCTTCCTCCGGGCTACCGTGAGAGAGCAGCACCAAAAACTGAGGCTGCTCCGTTTGTAGCGCGGCGATGGCGGCTGGAAGTACCTCCTCGGGATTACGAATGGTGATGTTGCTCATCGCCCCAACGGGAGCGACTTGATCTCGCAAACCGACTCCGACGATGGCGGTTACTCCGACTTTGACCGCTCCGACTTGAACGATGCGTGACGCGAGCGGCCAGCCGTCCAGTGGCGGGTCGTACAAGGCGACGTTCGCGCCCACGAGTCCCACCGTCTTCTTCGCTTCCTCGGGATCAGCCACCATCTGTTGCAGCAGGAAGTCGGCTCCGAGTTTGAGCTCTTCCAACCCGACGGCCGCCACGCCGTAGTTCAGTTTTTTGAAGGCATCGAACAGCGCGAGGTACTTGATCTGATCTTGTCGTCGGTTACGTTTGGGCGTGCCGCCGACATCGAGTCCAGAGACCGGCCAGTGACGTTCTTCCATGAGGATGCGCACCAAGTCGGCTCGCCGCGCCATGCCTCCGAGTTGGTGAATGCTGCACCCGCACGGTTCGAGATATCCGTGTTGTTCGCCGGTGAGCAATAGCACGGCAGCGGGAGACTTCCAATCGGCCAGCAGCGGTTCGGGCGGAGCTTCTGCGGCGGGCGTTCCTTTTGCGGGAGTGGCAGCATTCGCGGAAGTGGCCGAGTTGGCCGTGCCGCCCACGGGCACAGGCGGCTTCGGTGGAGGAGGTGTGGCGGGGCAACCGGCCGCGATGGCGAGAGTCATCATCGCCAAGATCGACAACCATCGTGCCGCTGCCGTTGTGACTCGTTGCATCGCGAACATGTCGATCCTTCTGGGAACGTACTCGTGCCGAATGAACATCCGTGTTGAGACTGCTCAAATCCCGCCGATCCCACTGGGGTCAACTCCACGATTTGAACGGGGCGACTTGCTAACGAGTGCGGCAACAGGCCGTCAAGCCCGAGTCCCGCCGATGTGGCGCTCGATGAAGGAGCCAACAGCCTGTTGAAAAAGGTCTGTGGCACGGCCTGCTAGGCCGTGATTCCAATTGGAAGGACACGGGCAAGGATGCCCGTGCCACCTCTTTCAACGGGCTGCTAAGAGCCTATCCGAGAACCTCGCCAAACTTCCGAAGTCTCAGAAGACTTCGGAAGTTTTCGGATAGGCTCCAAGGATCGGCGCATCAACAACTGGCGGTATCAATCTGATGGTTCTTTGCCGAAAAGTCCGGGGCCTCACGGCACCCGGCTCACCAAATCACGACAGTTATTGATGCACCGACCCACGGAGAGAGTGTCTGGTATTGGGGCGAACGCGGCTCCAAACTGAGATCAGATCGCGTGGTAACTGATGAAGAACCGGTACTCGGTGGCCTTGGGATGATTGAGCTTGATGCGAACTTCTTCGGCATCTTCTGCGCGGTGTTTGGCTGATCGACCGGGCGGGATTTCGATCTCGACTTCGTACATCTTCGATTTGCCGATCGGCTTGCCTGTCGGTGAGAATTGCAGTTTGGCCGTGTTGTACTTCTGCTCGATCGACAGCACTTCCAGCTCGCCTTCCAAGTCGCGGACGTACAGGAAGAGCTTGGCTTTGGCCCCTTGATTGGCGGGGAATTCTCCCAGCGTGATGAAGTTGCTTTCCGGGTTCCATTTCGGGCCTTTGAACTCGATCGGCCCCGATTTCTGGCCTGCCAAACCGAACTCGATCTTGGTCTCACCGTTGTGCGGTGACACGAGCCTCACCGCTTCCCGTAGCGGACCGAGTGGGCTGTCCGCTGCCACAGTGACCGTGATCTGCTTGCCCGACTTCGCCTTCAACTCTGCGAGCGTTTCGGGCGTGGCTGGCTCCCACGTCACGGCCACTTTCGGATTGGAGCACTCGAACCGGTCGATCGTGACTTCGTCGAGGATCAGCGAGTAGAGCGTGCCGCGCACGGTGGTCGGTTCGTCCGGCAACAGATCACCGACAATCCACGCTCCATCGGGAGTGAGCCTCAGCGGGCGATCGACTCGACCTTCGATGGACAACTTAAACCGCTTGTTGTCGGGGTCGGTCGTGAAGACTTCGGCCCACTGGCGAAATTGCTCGTTGGGGGACTTGATCTCCCACTTGATGGTCACGTCTACCGACTCACCCGGTGGAATGTCATCTTCCCGTGAGACGCCCCCGACCGTGCATTGAGAACACGAAGTCTCTCCCGTTCTGACCCGCAGCGGCCCGGCCCCTTCGTTCTTGATGACGAAGACATGCGACCCCTTGGTGCCGTGAACCACCGTCCCGAAGTCATGCTTCGTTTCATTGGCCACAGCCTTTCCGAACGGGCCTGTTGTCGGCAGCTCCAAGCCACTCGAGACGGCGGGGGCGGGCGATCCGGAAGAGATCGGTATCGCAGGCACGACTCCCTGATAACGCCCCAACCAAACGGTGACACTCAGAGCCACGACGGCAAATGCGGTCGTCAACAGCACGGCAACAGGCTTCATCAAAACGTCCTCAATACTTCGGCAGTTTGAAATTGAAATCGCGGGGCATTCGCGGGGAGATTCCGCTTTGAATCGGAGAGACCCAAGCAGGCTACTCACGGGATCGACTTATACCGCACCGGATCGGCAATCGCACTTTCAAGGTAACTGCGACGGTTCCTCCAACCGCTGCAACCGCGTCAGAGTCTCGGAGGTCAAATATCGGTCTACGTGCCCAAGGCGTCGGTTCAGTTCCTCTTGTTCCAATGCCCGATGCGCGGCGCTGAGTGCCTCGGCAAATTCTTTTGCAGCCGTCGCCGCCTGACTCAGTTCCGCCTGTAGCGCGGCATTTGTCGGATAAAACTCGCGAGCACGTCTCAGCCAGACTAAAGCCTGCCGAGCGTCGTCCGCTTGCTGTGTTACCTGCCATCGCATCAGCCACCAATTTCCTAGCGTCCGTGGACCTTGAAAATTGTGCGGGTCACGGTCCATGGAGTCGAGCAGCAGCTTTACGGCAGCCTTGAACAATTCGTTGGAACGGAAACGGTCGCGCGCCGCCAACTCAAAGGCTAGCTCTGCTCGACGATGCCACGGCGTGGAGAACCATTCGTCAGCGCGACAGGCCGCACGAAAAGCGGCTTCGGCACCCGATCGGCCTGCTCGCGAAATCGCCAATCGGTTGCCGATTTCCAACCACGATTGACTTCGCACGACAGGAACGAACGCCGTCGCCGTAAACGCCGTCGCCGTGACAGCCCAGCCAACCAACACCATCGCACGGAGCGGACGGAAGGAGCGCGACGGAGTTGAGGCGGGTGTCACCGTGGCACGCATGGTCTCCAACGAGACCTTCTTGGTGAGCCGGGCGGCGTTAGCCCTCGGATTCTGGACGTGAAGAGTCGGGGGGCTAACGTCGCCCGGCTCGCTCGTTTCAACTGGATGCGCGACTGGCTGCGGGAGGCTGAATGCAATCAGGCAGAACAACAGTTGCGAGACGGCGGGCATCGAGATGCCTCCCGCGCCGAGCAAGTGAACGACCAAGACCACGGCCGCAGTGAAAAACCACAGCGCGACATCGCGCGGTTCCGCAGCGACAACGTTCGCCAGCCAACTCCCGATACCCGCCACACAAAACCAAACACACGGCAGAACAAGCAACCGATCGTCCCACTCGCCATTCAAACTCATCAAACCTGCAAATGCCAACAGTGGCGCAGCACCGGCGAACCAAAATGTCCACGTGGCGATCGGCGTTGACGACGAGAGGAATGCAGAAACAGGCGACTGTGAGCGGCCCAAATTCGGCGAGGAAGCAACGCGATCAGTTGGCTGCCCCGAGGCCGTTGTGTCGCATGATTCACGGATACCGATCAACCTCATTCTGAAAGCCAGCGCGAGCAGCAGCACCAATCCCGCCAGCGACACCAGTCCGCCAGTGGCTGCCACATCGAAAAAGAGGTTATGAGGATCGGCGATCTCTTCGCTCGCTGCGGGCAGCTTGTACTTCAAGTAGTGTTGACGGAAGTTCCCCGGCCCAACGCCGAGCCACGGATGAGCGGCCACCAATCGCGCGGTCGCTTGCCAGTACTGCAATCGATAAGACGCCGACTTGGAGGACTCCGTCAACACTTCGATGTCGAGTCCTCCCGACTGGATCAGTGTGCCCACCACCATGCCACTCAGCACAATGCCAATTGCCAAGCACGCGATCACGCGACGGAACCATTGGAGGGTTGAACGGCTGAGCTTCAGTGAGGAAAGCAATTGCCCGCTCAATAAGATCGCACTACCGCACATTGCGGCCAGCAGCGCGGTGCGACTCTTCGTTAGCAGTAAGCACCAAGCTATTAACGCGAGGACCGCGAGACGAAGCAGGAACGTAACATCGGCCGGGATCGCGCGGCTGATGAGTTTGGGAGTGACTTCCGTCGCGGATTGAAGGGACGCAGCACGTTGTGCGACCGAGCGGTCAAGTCGTGCAGAGACCGGGTTCCACCGAGACCAGGCCACGGGAGTGAGGTTCACGATCGTGCCGAGGGTGAGCACGAACCACACCGCGAGACACCCCCCGAAGGTGTTGGCCAAGCCGAAGAGGCCCATCGGCTCCCGACTGTCGCGCAGCCGCTTCTCGAACAGCGTCAGCGCTGGTCCCTCAGTTGGAATGCCCGCAGCGGCCAGCTTGCGCTGAATGGCTTCGGCCTCACCTCCTGCTGCCGTCCGAAGTTGGTCGAACAGTGGCCCGTAGTCGCGCACGAGCGCAGGGTGAGAGACCAAGTGCTGCCACACGCCTAATCCCGCCAGCACGCAGCCGGTCAGGATCGAAGCTCGCACAAAGCCTTCGCGGAAAGACGCCGTTATCACTCGCGAACGCAGCACGAACCAGACGATTCCCGCTCCGATCCACTCCCAAGCCAAATTAACCGCCGCTCGCTTGTCACCCGTGGTGACCACGACCGCAATCACCGAGGCGACTTGCCCCCCGATCAGCAGCAGCACTCCCGCATCGCTCCCATCGAACCGCCTTCCCGCGCCACCGTGTCGCCACGACAACAGCAGCGTGAACAGCCCGATCACCAGCCAGAACGCAACGATCCACAAAGTCGCTCCCCCCGCAGCATCTTCTGTGGGAAGGTAGAACCGGGCAAAGAACGTCAGCGCGACGAGACTGGTTAAGCAGGCTTCGAGCCGCGCGGTGAAGTGTTTGTGTGGCGAAAGCTTGTCATTTGTCATTTGTCATTTGTCATTTGTCATTTGTCATTTGGGGGCGAGCCGGACGCAACCTTGTCTCTGTCGTTCTACTTCGCCGTCGTGTTTAGAAGTTGCGTTCTTTCTTGAGTCGCGCCGCAACGCTAGCAAGTCGCCTCGGGAGTCAGCTTGAGAAAAGGTGGGATCAGAGACGTTGAGCCGCGAAGCGGCGGCAGCGATTCGTGGTCGCGAGTCTACGGTCGCTTCGCGGCTCAAACCGGCGAATCTCACTGGATACCTTGGGCTGACGCCCAAGGCTGCTTGTTAGCGTTGCTGCGCGACTCATCCATGTGCCACTTTTAAAAGGACGCGTTGAATGGGAGTGATTCAGGGCGAGGTTCCGTCGCGAGGGGCGGCTTCTAGGATCGCGATCAAGAGCAACAAACAGCCGACGCACGCGACAATCACCGCCGCCGCATTCCAGCTCGACACCGAGTACAGCGTCAGGCCGAGCAGCCCGGTGATGAGCGTTGCGAGGTGAACGGTGAGTACCGCTTGCACCTTCGTCAGTCCAAGTGCCACCAGTCTGTGAGAGAAGTGTTTCTTGTCCGGTTGAAACGGGCTGCGACCTTCACGCAGGCGAATCATCACGACTGAGCAGATGTCATACAGCGGCACCGCCAGCACACAGAACGGCGCGAGGATCACGTGTTGGTTGCGATCACTTGGCGAGTAGAACGTTCCCAACACCGTCATGCTCGCGATG
>JAYTXB010000723.1:0-1390 GCA_043743205.1 Schlesneria sp. | reverse complement strand
CGTAGTCGTGGCCGTGGTACGCGATGTTCAGGCGGCGATCGAGTTCCGCATGATGTTCGGCTGCCAAATGGGCTTTGACATTCCGCTTCTTGTGGACTTGGCAGCGTTGGATCAGAGCCCGTTCGCCCCAGACTTGCTGGACCGCACAGGCCAGCGCCTTCGAACCATCCAGCACGGCGAGAATTGGTCGTTTCGTGTCCAGACCGCGTTCGCGAAGTTCTGTCAGCAGACTGGTGCAGACGGCCGCGTTCTCGCTCCCGCCCTGACGCAGGCCGAGCAGATGCTTGTGGCCTTGCTCATCCAACCCGACACTGACAATCCGCATTTCTCCCGCGAAATCAAGGCCCTCCAGAAACAATGCCACCCGTCGCAAGTCCGAGAGCGGCCGAGCTCGCAACTTCTCCAGCTCATCGGCCGAGGCTCGGACGAAGCCGCGACTGACGCTCGACTTCTTCACACCGACCGCGTTGCCAGCCAGGTCGAGCACCCCTTCGTAATCGCGGCACGACACGCCCCGCACCCTCTTGGCCAGAGCACTGCGCGGCAGCGCGGCAGGACGTCAGGACGTCAGGACGTCAGGACGTTGCAACCGCTCGTAAGTTTCCAGCAACACCTCGCCACGATCGTCCCGGTAGCGTGCTCGCGGCTTGGTGATTGGCACCTTCTGGCCGCCGAGGATCAGCACACCTCGCTGTGAACCAAACCGCGTCGCCTCGCGATCCGGTGACCGCGCATAACGCTCACCGCACCGCCGCCGGAGTTCTTCTTCCAGCAAACACTGCGCGACTCGCAATCCCGCCTCGGTCGCGAACCCCTCGATGGCTTGCACCAACAATTCCTGCAACCCACCGACGTCCATCGACGCCGGCAACCACTGCTCCACTTGATCCAACAACACTCGCCGAAGCCTCACCAGGCGACGACGAACGCTTGGCCTGTGAATCTCCTCGCGCTGGGGTGGCTCGCGCCGGATCTGGTTTGCGAACGGACTGGCGACTCTTCTTCGATGACCGATACTTTGAACTCATGGCGGCGACCTCCGGTTTGTGGAAAACTCTCAACCGAGCTTGTAAGCCCAGCCGGAGCCGCCGCCAACTTTTCAACTACAGCAGGGACAACCTCGCGGCCCGCTCCTGCGGCAATCGTCCGACACCGAACTGGCCGCACTCGCCACCAGCGATCTGCGAGTCCCCACCGAGTCCAAAGAACAAACGGCCCTCGCAACCGAATGGCTGAAGTACGCCCAGAAGCAAAAAGACTCGCTGGTCCGCGCATCGGCGGCGGAACGATCCGCCTTCTGGTTTGAAACCGCGATGAAATCACTTGCCGGACTCGACAAAGTCGCCGTGGAACCCCAGTTGGAAGCGGCGTATGAACTGTCCTGCGGCCG
>JAYTXB010000722.1:0-12884 GCA_043743205.1 Schlesneria sp. | reverse complement strand
CGTAAGGCCACGGGTTCTTGGTTCGCTGGAACCCGTGGCCTTACGGCACACGGCTCGCCAAGAATTCGTTGGGACGGGCACTCTTGTCCACGCTCCACGGTTGCCTACCTCACCAGTTGAAACTCGGGCAGCATAATGGCCGCCCACAGCACGTCTTCGATTCCCTGTTCGGTCAGTTGATCACCGAGGGCGGCCGTGACAGCCTCCATTTCTTGAGGCGTCGAGTCGCGGCTGAGAGCATAACGCCAGAGCCACCTCGCAAAGTGTGCCGGTGAGTCCCACTGGCGGACGACGAGTTTTTTCGCTCCGCGAGCCAGAGTGTCGGCGAGCGTTTCACCGTTCGACAGGTCAATCGCCTCAAGTGTCGTGAGCATCTCCGGACGGACGCTGACGATCTGGTCTCGATTGGGGCGACCCAGTGACTTCATCAGGAAATCGCACTTCACGAGGGACGCTCGCACCATGAGGTTGCCCGACTGCGCCGCCTGTTGCAGCAGTGAGCCAATGACTGGATCGAGTCGCGTGGACCAGACGGGGTGTTGCGTGACGAGGGACGCGGGCTGCCAGTCGGTCGGCGGCTTCTTGTACTTGCCGTTCGCATCGGGCAGGGTCTTTGAATAGGTCCACGTCTCGTTCGTCCCGAGTGACAGAACCTGACCGTCGGCTGCGGTCGCTAGCAGTTCACAGAACAGGCCCGCGAGGTTCGGTTCCGAGCCACCGTTCCTGCCGACGACCAGAATTTCGTTCGGCCCCGCCTTCAGTCGAGACGTGATTAGAACTGCTTGTGGTTGCTCCCAATTCTCGCCGGATTCAACCTTCGTGCCATTGATCGAGAAGACGAAGCTGTTGTCACAGGTGATGACGGCGACCGCTTGCTGCGGGATCGCCTGCAAGTCCCACGTGACCTTGAACGCGAAGGCTTCGCCAGCGGGAGATTTCTCGGCATCCGCATAGGCCCAAATCCACTTGGCAATCAACGGCGTTGCGACCTCAGTACCGGATACAAGTTTGCCGCGAATGACCTGCGCGTCGATGCGAGTTGGCGCGGAATCCGTCAGTTGCCAGACGGCGTCGAAGAACTGCTCGGCAGTGAGCCGCTTGGCTCTTGGTCCCGCATAGACGTAGCCCGCGTCGTCCGTCGTCGGCGTGACGACCTGCGTCTGCGACTGGTACGCCTGCGAGGTCACGATCAACTCCATCGTCTGCTTGAGGTCATATCGCTTCTCGACCAGATCGCTGGCGAGATAGTCCATCAGGTCGGTGTTCCACGGTTCGGTTTGCATCGCGTCGGTCGGATGAACGAGTCCGCGTCCCATGAGTCGGTGCCACAACCGGTTCACAATCGTGCTTGAGAAGCGACCGTTCTCGGGATGAGTCATCAAGGTGGCGAGTTGCTTGAGCCGCTCGGGCTGCGGAGACGCTGCGTCGATCTGGCCCAGTTCGGGAAAGAGCCACGCTGCTTTGGCCTGCCGACCGACCGGCTTGTCACAGCGATGAATTTCCAGCGGTCGTTGCGCGAAGACGGCTGCGAGGCCATAGGCTTCGTCGAGCGTCCAACGGTCAATGAAGCTGTCGTGACAGGACGCACACTTCAAGTTGATCCCGAGGAACGACTGACCCACACTTTGAGCGAACTGAATCTCGACGGTCTGTCCCGCACTGACCTCACCGCGCCATCGAATTCCTTCACCGAAGCCAGCACTCTCCGGAGTGGGCGGCGCGATCAGTTCCCTCGCGAACTGATCGTAGGGCTTGTTCGTCACGAGCGCCTGATAAAGCCACTTCGTGATTTGCCTCCGCCCGCCGGTAATGAAGCCCGTCCCGGTGTAGTCGTTCCGCAGCAGATCATTCCAAAACGTCAACCAGTGCTCGGCGTACTGGATGTCGCGCGACAACAACTCACTCACCAGCCGCGTTCGTTTGTCAGCCGCCTGGTCCGCCAGAAACTTGTCCAACTCCTGCGGTTCCGGAAGCAGGCCGATCAGGTCAAGATGAAGTCGTCGCGCAAACGTCGCGTCGTCGATCTCTTTCGGTCGAGGCAACTTCATCGTAGTGCCGTAAGCGTCGATGATCCGGTCCACCGGATGAGACCTGCCAGTCACGGCGACAGGCAATTCAGGGCGTCTCGGTTTGAGTGGCGGCTCATACGGGCGCCGTCCAAACGTGAAACCTCGCTCCCACGTCAGTCCCTCGTCGATCCACTTCTTCAACAGTGCGACCTGCTCGACCGCAACCCGCGGTCCCTGCGGCGGCATCATCACGTCAGGATCGTCGCTCGTCAGCCGCTTGATCAGTTCGCTTTCGGCACTCTTTCCCACGACGAGCACTTTGCCAGACTCACCGCCAACCAGAGTCGTTTCGCGCGTGTTGAGCGACAGACCACCCTTCTTCTGATCGCCGGCATGACACTTCACGCAGTGCTGTTTGAGGACCGTGACGACCTCATGCGAGAAGTCGATCTCCGTGGCGAACGTACGTGTCGCGACCAACAGCAGGCTGAAGGTGATGATCTGTTGAAGTGTCATTCTGCTCACGCGCGACCCCCTAACAGTTCTTGAAAAACTGCGGTTTTAGGATTCAATCTGAAAACCCTCCGGCCGTCAGCCCCCGTCCCAAAGTCTCCAGCAGAACCCCGCCAGGTAACGCCGGAGCGACATCGACGAAGCGATTCCCAGAATCGCATTTGTGTTGGGCGACTGTATTTCGCGAAGCCGACCAATTTTTTGACCACGTGAGGACTAATCACCCAGTCTGGGAAACCAACTCACCGCCTGATTGGTCGCCTCTTGTCTGACCGGTCACATTTAGAAGGGCGTCTGGAACAGATTTGTAACCTCCTCGTGCCCACTGGAAAACCAACATGGACAGATTGCAAACACCGTCCGCCGCGTTCGATCCGCGAACTCCTTGTAAAGGATATGCTTGTCGTCGAAGATGTCACGAAACGGGATCGTCAACGGAAGTAACGCCGCAATGGAGTTGCTGAGCCGCGAATTGACATTCCCGAAATCGGCTCGTACCCTCTGCCGCTCGCTTAGTCACGGCGTAATCACTAACGAAACTTTGCAAATCTCTCGTTTGCAGAGCCATATTTGAACCGTTCCGAAGTCCGTTTGTCTCCGTAGCTCAATTGGATAGAGCGTCGGCCTCCGAAGCCGAAGGTTAGAGGTTCGAGACCTCTCGGGGATACTGCCGAAGCCTTGCTCGCAAACACTGCGGGCGAGGCTTTTTTGCTTTGTTTCATGGGATTTGGTGGCGTTGCGTTTCTCGTCATCGGTTCATCGCCATCGTCTGATGAGATGACAGCAAACGACACAGTTTGCCCCCGTTGGCCAATGTTTGGTGCAACAACTGGTGCAACCAGTTCGGAAGTTCTGTCTTTAGTAGGCATGGTGTCTTGGTCGTATGTCCCGGTCGCTCGCATCGTCTGGCGTTCGGTCGAGGGTGACGACTTCCAATCGAGTGACGGGAGCGAGTCCAACGCCCCTTGAACGTCGAGCAACTTCGGATCGGTGTAGACGTTCATCGTCAGGTCAATGTTGCTGTGACGCATCGCGGCTTGAGCCGTTCGCGGAGTGACTCCGCCCTTGCTGAGCAGCGTCCCGAACGAATGCCGCAGAGCGTGAACGTCGATGGTTCGTCCCCGCTCGTCGGCCTTGTCGATCCCAGCGGCGAGTAGGTCGCGGTCGAGGATCTTCCCGAGTGAGTCCGCGACAACGAACAGCGGTTCGCGTCCAAACGCATCAGGACGCCCTTGGAAGCGTTCCCGCTTCTCGCCGATCCAATCCCGCAATTCGGCGGCGAGGTCCGTTCTGAGCGGCAGTGTCGAGCCTTGACGATTCTTCTCGTCGGCCGCGTTCAACACAGCGAACGGCATTGCCCCGCCGAGTTCCAGTTGTCCAACCGTCAACGATGCGAGTTCATTCCGCCGCAGTCCCGTCAGAACGAGCGTCTTGTAGATCAACGCCCGTTCGCATCCGAGCCGTTCCAGTTCGGCCACGAATTCGAGATTGTCGGCGAGCCGTTCCCGCGCCCGTTCGACGGCAGTGTGAAGGGAATCGAGCGTCAGCGGCTTGTATGTCCAGTTCGACCGCTTTCGGCGTTTGCCGGTCGCTTCGGCTTCGCTGCCATCCACGGCCAGCGTTTCCCGTCCGAACTCGGCGAGCGGCCTCATCCGCGCCACTTGCAGCAGCTTGAGCAGTTCGGCTTCCGTCATCGCCCGCCGTTGTCGTCGCCGGTCGCTCTTCTCGTCCGCCTTGGCGATGCGAGCCAGCGGATTCGATGCGAGCCGCTCGGTTTGAACGCACCATTTGCAGAACCCGCGCACCGCTTGCAGGTGAATGTTCCGAGTTCGTGCCGCCATCCCGTCCGACAGCCGAGCCGCCAACCAGCGTTCGACGACTTCCGGGCGGATGTCGCGCAGCGTGCCCAACGCACAGTCCCGCAGCATTCGGTTCCCGATGCGTTCCAAATCGCGAAGATGTCTCTCCGACACGCCGCTCGACTGTTGGTGTGTCAGGTACGCGGCGAAGTGATCGGCAACCGGCGTCCCCTGATGATCGGCGGTCGCGGCTTCGCCGGGCGAGATGACTTCGCTCTTCACCAGTTCGGCCCGCCGTTCCAATTTGGACAGAACCGAACGAGCGGCATCCTCATCGCGGCAGCCGGTCGAGACTTCGCAGACGTATCCCGAGCCATCCCGAAACTTGGCGAGATAGGTTCCCGACTCGTCGAGGATTCGCGGCGAGCCATCCTTCGCCGTCGTCACGTTGGCCGTGCGCGTCTTGCCCTTCGCGGGTTTCCACCGGGCGAACGGCTTGCCGTTCTTCGTGAACAGTTCCGCCCCCTTGGGCAGTGGTCGCGTCACGGTTTTCTTGAAGACGGTTCCCATGTCAGTTCCCCTTCCGCTTCGGAGCGGCTTTCGTCGCGGTCTTGCGTGTCGCTGGTCGCAGTTCCAGCCCGAAGTAAACGGCCAGCTTGTCGGCCGCGTCGAGACTGATTCCAGACTCGCCACGGGCGAACGGCATCAGGCATTGCCGCAAGACTCCGGTTTGCTGTTCCAAGGTGAGGAACGGCAGTCCGCTGTCGTTGATGGCGAGTCGCAGAATTTCACTGATCGGCTGTTTGGTTGGCATGGTGTAAACAATCTTACAATCGACAGGCCGGGCGGTCAATCTTCTGTTCTTTGCGTCCGCAGACTCCAGTCAGGCGGACGCCTTATGGTCCCTTATGGGATATGGGAAGTACGCTTCCCGCAAGAATGCCGGGAAACTTCCCACCCCCCTGAGAAGCACGCTTCCCGCAGGGGTGAGAAGCCTACTTCCCGCGTCAGCCGGTTGGTTTGGCCAGCGGGATAACCCGATAGATGGACGTTCCCCCGGTGAGTCCCCCTTGGTGAACGAGTCGAATCAACCCGCGTTTCCGCAACACCGCCAGAGCGTTTGTTACGGCCTTCCGGCTTGCTCCGATCCGTCTCGCAATGTCTGCCGCACTCGTTCGCACTGTTCCGTTTTTCGTGTCCCGCCATAGAACGAGCCACGTTGCCAGTTCTGCCCGTGGCAGTTTCGTCATCGAACAATCAACGAACGCATTGAGTTCGCCGAAACGGTTCGACGTTGCCGCCGTGCGCTTCGGCTTCTCGCTCCCCTTGCCGTTCGCGGTCGATGTCGGCCGAACTGGTCGAGGTTCCATCGGTGGCAGAACCGAGCAACCCGGCAGAACGGGCGGGCGCCCGTTGGTTCCGTTGTTCATCGGTCCGCCCCCCGTTCGTCTCCCGCAGTGTCATCGGCGGCAGCCGTTCGATTCCACAAGTCCGCAATCGCCGCTTGGAGCTTGCCCCGTGGTTCGCGCTTCGTGGTTGATGTCGATTCGCCACCGTCGAGCGGCGTGAAGGATTGATGCGGCTTGTCGAACGCCAACCGCACGTCGCGGCATTCCCCGTTGCGGCTCTTGAGATGTCGCAGGATGACTTCCCCATCCGCCGCATCGTCGGGCGTGAGGATGAAAGCATCGTCGGCCCCGAACTCCAGTTCGCTCGATTCGCGAAACGATGCGAGATTCAGCCCGTCGCCCGAGTAGCTCGACCGGCCCGACTTGTCCTTCGTTCGTCCGACTGCCGACAACACGATGACAGCCACCCCCGCATCGGCGAACGCCCGGAGATGACTCATCGTCGCATCGACCGAGCCGCGTTTGTCGCCATGCTCGCCCGGCGGTTGAATCCGTTGGATGTAGTCCAGCACGATCAACCCCGCGCCTTCCGAGAAGAATTCATCGGCCACGGCGGCGACGTTGGCCAGGTCGAACGGCGGTCGCACGAATGCCAGCCGTTCGGCAACTTCCTCCAACGTGGCCAACCCCACGTCGATTCGTTCGGCGTGTTCTTCTGTGAGTCGCCGATAACGAATCGTCGTCAGGTCCACTCCCGACAATCGAGCCAACTGGCGGTCGAGCAACACGGCGGGCGGCATCTCAATGTTGCAAACCACGGCCCGCAGTGTCGGCGTCAGTCGCAAGGCATCGACCACGGCTTGCATCACGAACGCCGTCTTGCCCGCCCCCGGCGCACCGCCGAGCAACGTCACCAGTCCCGGCCCGATTTCGATGCGAGATAACTCGCCCTCGCCAATCGGATAGAACGTCGGCGGCTTCCCGCTCAACACGTCATCACGCCACCCATGCAACACGTCGGCAGCGGCTTGGAAGTTTGGTTTGGTCATGGCGTGTAGTAGCCCTTCCCTTGGATGTCCGAAGCGAACAGCGTTTCGCCCTTCGGTTGTGGAGTTGTGGTCGAGGCTGTCGGCGATGCCGTCGCGACGGCTTGAGGCGTCCCCCGGTTGTGACTCAGCCCGCAATCAATCTGCCGCCGCGTCTCGCTTGGCGAGAGTCCCGAATCGAGAGCGGCTTCGCTCAACAGTTCGTGAGCCAGTTCACTCGGGCAGCCGAACTCGGCGAGATTCGCAGCCGCCGAGAACAACAGCCGATGCCGGTCTCCGCTCCCGGCCCCGTCCCGCATGAAGTCGAGCGTTGTCCGGTTGAGTCGCGCCGATCGGTCGGACGATGCCCGCCGTTCCCGAGCCGCTTCGGTTTCTTGCTCAACACGTTGAGCGGCCTCTTGCCAGTCCGTCGCCGCTTGATCGCAGCGCGTCGAGACTGTCGGCACGTCGAACGCCAGCGGTTCCCGTGCGAGTTCCTGTATCCGCCAAGCGGACATCATCAGCAACTCGTCCAGAGACAACCGCCGCTTGTGAGAGCCTGTCTTTGGATGGCGTGAGTTCGGCGCACGGAACGCCCTCACCTTGTCAAACACTCCCGAGTCGATGACGACTTCGCACGAAGCGGCCAGCCCTTCCGCCAGTCGCCTTGCCGTGAGGTTGAACACACCCGAAGCGGTCGGTTGCCAAAGGTCCGTCGGCAATCCAACGTGAAAGCCCTTGCTGCCCGAGAAGAACACCTGCAGCGCGTCATCGTCGAGGCGATACCGTTCAGCCAGGAACAGGCACAATCGAGCCGCATCGCGTCGAGCGGCTTCCAAGTCCGTCCGGTCGATGTCGAACCAAACGAACTCCGCACCGCACACACCATCGAACTTCGCGGTTGAGCCGGTCGCGTCGAGATGTTGTTTGAAGTCATCGCCGAACAGGAACGCGGACAGATACGCTTCGCGTTCCACTTCGGCCCGTGCGTCGAGGCTCGCATACGCGACGAACGCGGTTGGCCAACAGACCAACCGCCGCTCGCCGTTACACGGCCCGACAATCCGAAAACCAAGATCGTCGGCCATCATGTTCACTCCCTTCAAAAGCCCTCGGGAATGAATGTCGTGTCCGCTTCGCCACTCGGTTCGGCAGCGTCACCTTCCGGCTTTGGTGCAAACGGATCGGCTTCCGGCGTGTCGATGCCAACGACTTCAAACGACCGAACGCGGTTCCGTTCGATGCCGTCATCGTCCTTGCGAAGTACAACCGTCACCTTGCAGCGGATGCCCCGTGGCAACGGCTGTTCCATCATCGCGGGCGTCACGATGCCGAGCTTGCCCAAGTCGCGTTTGCTTTGCGGCAGCGCGGCGGGAGTCAGCCAGCAATCGAGCCACAGCTTGCGGCTCTTGAAGTCGCCGTCGAGAATCGTGAACTCGACTTTGTATCCCGGCGTCGCTCTCGACCGGCTCGATTCCAGTTCGCCCTGGGTGACGTGGCAAACGTACTCGCCACGGGGAACAGGTCCGAAGTCGCCCGCCGCTTCCGTCGTGTTCCAGCGGTTATTGAAGTCCCCACCGCTTCCGTTCAGAATATCAGACAGCTTTCCCATGTTCGTTGACTCCGTTCGTGGTGAGGGTGGATGAGTTCACAGCGGGCGAGTCGGTGGCAGCCGATTCGCCCGCGTCTTTTGGTTGATCGTCGAATGCTTGAGCGGCGAGCAGTTCGGCGCGGCGACGTTCTGCCGCGCTTCGGTCGGTCAAACGCCACTCGGTCAGATAGCCCGCATGGCGAGCGAGCCGAGCCGACTTGATGACTCGTTCGCAAACGATCAGCCCATCGGCTTGTAATCGCTTCGGGATGCTCGCCCTCCACCTACCACCGTCGAGGTACTTCCCCCGCAAACTGTCGGCGGCATCGTCGAGCGTCGCGCAGCCGGTCGGGCTGGCCAACAGAGCGTCGAGGAATTTCAACGTCCCCCGTTCAATCTCGGGCCGATGCTTGAACGCGGCTCGCTTGATCCCACGTTCGGCCCGCTTTTCGCCGCGTTCGCGGCCTTCGGTCGCAATCATCGCACCCCCGCTTTCGTTTTGAGGGGGCGGACCCTTGGACAACCGGCGGCAATGTGGGCGTCAATTTCGTCGGCATCCCACTTCCGCAACGATCCGAGCTTGATCCCATACGGGATGATTCCAGCGTCCGCCCAGCGAAGGATAGACCTTGGACCGGAGTCGTACTTCGCGGCGACAACGTGTTTGCCGATCAGCAGTTTCCCGTGCGGAGCGGGGCGAGATTTCGTCGAGAGTGACTCGACAGCCGCATTCGTTTCGTTCATGACTTGGACTCACTTGAGGCATCTTGTGGCAAGCCCATCGCTCGCCTTGTGCCTTGAGTCTCAGTGCGTCAAATCACTGACGACTTCACGCTGATGCAACGACGTAAGTCCTTTAGTCCGTTGCTGTCTTCCGTAGTCGGAAAAAATCCGCGCTGCGTCAAAGTCGTTGCGTCATTTGACGCAGCAACAAAACGAAGTTCAGTACCGTCGAGCGATACCGCCTCGCTTCGGTACGGTGTTCTTTCGGATTGATTCGTCGTCGTCATTCTCACCGTTTGCATCGTCTGCAATTTCGTTTGTGGAATGGTCGAACGTGCCAAACGCCCGAAGGTCATCTACGTTGAGAGCGAGCCGCTTTCCGAGAGTGCCGTCAACGCAAGCTGACTCGTACTCCGCTTTCGAGCCGAAGCGAGCTTTGATCCACCTATCGACAGCCCGAGCCGAAAACGCTTTGTTCGACGATGCGGCTAGCTTTCGGCCGGAAGTGGCCGAGACTGTTCTATCCACATCCCCGCCGTCGAACTTGTGATGATTGCGAATTGCTTGTTCAACCAACGTCGCCGTCTTGGCCACCTTCCTCGGCCGCTTTCCGCTTGCCGCCTTGCCGCCCCGTCCACCCGCATCGGTTGATGCCTCGCCCGCCGTTCCCTTCGGCTTGGCATCCTCACCGGATGACGTTGCGGCGGGTTCGACCGGCGCGGTGTCGAGCCAACTCAACAGAATGTCGATGGCATACACGGATGCGGCAGCAAAGTTGTCCAGCGTCGAGTACCAGCCATTTTCCAGAACGATGGCGATTTGTTCGTCAGTCAAATGAAACGGCCACCCTCGCAGGTCGGGAACCGATTCCAAAAGCGTCGTTTCGCTGTCGTTCGATGGAACTAGGCGATCAGCCCGAAGTGCTGGTCCAATCTTGGCGTTGGCCAACTCAAACACGGCCAACCCCCAAAGCGGTAGACCCTTTTCGAGCATGGAGCGTTCCGGCAATCCACTCCAGAGACGGGCTTTAATCTCCCCCGGCAAACTGTCCAACAATCTCGCCGCATCGTCACCAGCCGGTTGCAGGCTGTCCCAGTCCTCCAACTGGACCCAGCGGCAAGAGGGCGGCAATTGCACTTCCTTCCGTCCGTCTGCGAAGACTCGCATCGTCCCCAAACAGCTTGAGCCTACCCCCAAGCCGCCCTTGGCTGGATTGAATCCTTTCGCCCGTCTGAATACGGATGGCGTCTTATCGCCCGAGTCGATTGCGTGAACAAGCCACGCTTTGCTCTGTGCGCCACGATCAGCCGCCGCTTGGAATCGCGACCGTAGACCTGCAAACGACGAACGCAACAAGGCAAGCGAAGCAGCATCCATTGAGCAAAGACTCCTGAATCCGGGAGTCGGGCCAGCCCGAGCGGCGAGCGGATTCAGGTACGCTTCAACCGCTCGGGCTTGGTGAATCGACCGGCGTAGCTACTCGCACAGTCGAACCCGATGACGGCATTTCAACCGCTGAATCGGTTGAACTTAATCGCAATTGTCCGTCCAGTCGATTCGCCTCGGTCAGCCTACCGAGTCAAACAAGCTGATTAGTTGTTCGGCGTCGGTGTTGGCATGTATTCTGCCAATCTTCCACAATGGGAACCAAGCGGCGCGAACATCGACGCCCCAGACTTCACTCCAAGACATACTGGAAAATGATGACCGATCCTTCGGACACAGAAGCCTTCCTCAGAAATCTTGGGAAGCAGAGCCAAGATGTCCCTTCAAATGACCAAGACGAGGTAGCACCAAATGATGAGAACGACCAATTCTCGTTTGTGCTTCCCACTGACGAAGAACTTCGCGAACAGACCCGGAAGAAACAAGAACATGCGAAAAAGAAACGAGAACTTGCCCTCAATGTGGGGCTCTTCACCACCAGCGGCTGCGCGATTCCAGGATGGCGAATAGTCCAGACACTCCCTCTGATTTCGGCTCGCCGTGTTCTCGGTATCAATGCGTGGCAGGATTTCTTGATCGTAATTCGCGATGCGGTCGGCGGGCGATCACAAACTGCTGAAACCGCATTTGAGCGGTTGGAGGCTGAGTTGTTCCAAGAGTTACAAATGAAGGCCGTGGAATCGGGGGGGCAGGCCGTTGTCGGGGTGCATGTCCAATTTGGCGAAATATCCGGCGGCGGGAAGGCACAGCTTTTCTATGCCGCCGCGCAAGGGACGCCGGTCTTGATGGAACCAGTCCCGCCCGCTTAGTTGAAGTCACCTTCTTAGAACTACACCCCGACCGAACAGAGAACATCCGGTCCAGTTCTTGCGCAAATGGTGGTAGGTCTGAGACAATACCTTGGAACCGTTCGAGGCTTCGGTTTCACACGTCCCATGACTCCGTCCCGACTTCTCAATTGATGTCCCACATTTTTCCGCAAAAAAAAAATGATCCACTGGCCAGAATGTGCGTATTATGTGCCCAGCGGGATTTCTCCACGTTTCGCACTTGAATTCCGGTTGGATTGATTCACTCACTGAAAGGGTCTAGTCATGCTGAAACGATCAGTCGTCTTCGCCACAATCGTTGGTCTCAGCCTGACCGGTTCTCAAGCCTTTGCGGCATCAAAGGGAACCGGCAGCAAGGGAGCCAGCACAGCAGCTAAGGGATACACCGCGAAGAGTGGAAAGAGCGTGAGTACCTACAAGAAAACGACGCCCGACAGCACGCAGAAAAACAACTTCAGCGCGAAGGGCAACGTGAATCCGACCACAGGTAAAGTTGGAACAAAGATTCCCAAGAAATAGTCGCCACCATCATCGTAGATAGAGCCAGCCAAACATTGGCTGGCTTTTTTTGTATGACGAACACACTTCATCACCCGCTTCAACGCGAACGCGGCACATGTGAACATCGAGGCTTCGATCCTACACGCCCCACGGCTTCGGTGTTTGGAGCGAGTTCAAACCGAGTTGATCCCACACACGATGGAACATCGCCCTCGCATCCTTTTCGATTCGCTGCGCGGGGTGAACGTGAACAACGCCCGTCGCCTTGTTCGTCGTCGTCAGCCCTTCACGGTCGAGGATGGCAGCCGCTTGGTCCGCCCGGTCGAGAGACTTCAACCCCGAATGCAACGCCTCAAGTCGCCCAGCGGGACACCCGGCAAACGCCACCGCTCGCCAAATCGTCTGTGAGCGTTCGGTAAGGTCCGCTGGCGGTTCCGTGATGGTCTTGTCGCGATTCGTGTCCGTGGCCATGTCGCCGATCCTTCAAAAAACAAATTGTTGATGCCGAACTCTTTTTCCCGCGCAAAAATGTGCGAGCCTAGCGGGATGGTTTGGGTGGGACGGGGTGGCCACAAAATGACCCCGCCCGCCCGTCAGGTCATCCCGTCCCGCCGCAGCCCTTTAGCAGCCGTCGCACCGCTTCGGCCCGTTCCTCATCCGAGAGCGGCAGCATGGCGAGCATCTTGAGCGCGGCGGCGAAGTCCGTCTCGACCGGCTTCGCGGCTCTCACTCCGGTGGGAGTCTCGACAACCCGAACCGAAGCGGCATCCGACCCCCGTTTTCGCCGTTTCGGCGGTTTGCTGGTGCAACCGTTGGTGCAACGAGAATCCGCCGTCGCCGCAACTTCTGACAGGTTCCCACTTGGAACCCTAGTCCCCCGGCCTCCGAAGCCGAAGGTTAGAGGTTCGAGACCTCTCGGGGATACTTTCCTAAGTCCTGCCGAACGCATTAGTTGCGTACCTGTCGATGGTCGACAGCGCGGCTCAGAAACCTCTCGAATGGTGGTAGTTGTACCACCATTCGCGGGGCGAAGGAGCAACGCCATGTCCCGTCGAACTTCTATTCCGGCCTACACGCTTCACCGAGCGTCAGGCCAAG
>JAYTXB010000721.1:0-16975 GCA_043743205.1 Schlesneria sp. | reverse complement strand
GTAACGAACTCGCCCGCACCTCCCACTGGAAACAACGCAACAGACTGGCCCCGTTGAACATCAACAAACGGCAAATCTAAGACAGTCGAACTAACAGCCTGCTAACGGGATTGGATCGCGGGGCATTTCATCACAATGTGGTCAACCCTTTTAGAAGCCACTGGCTCCCGAGGTATCGATGCCGCCATCGTGGTCCTCGAATCTCATCGACTCACGCCGCCATTGCAGGTTCACGATGCCCGTGGGACCGGAGCGGTGTTTGGCGACGACGATCTCGGCGAGTCCCGGGCGGTCATCGGGGTTATAAGCGTCGGGTCGATGCAGAAACATGACGATGTCAGCGTCCTGCTCGATCGCGCCGCTTTCGCGCAAGTCGGCGAGCCGAGGTCGCTTGTCTTCTCGGAGTTCGACGCCGCGATTGAGCTGTGACAGGGCGATCACGGGTAGCTCGCACTCCTTGGCGATCCCTTTCAACCGCCGAGTGATCTGCGCGATCTGTTGTTCGCGACTAGCTCGCTTGTCATCCGACTCGATCAGTTGCAAGTAGTCGATGATCACCAGTCCGAGACCCTTGCTTCGCTTGAGTCGCCGACAGATGGCACTGATCTGGCCGACAGTACGACCCGGCTGATCGTCGATATAGAGCGGCAGGTGACTCAGTTCCGAAGCCGCGTCGAGCAGGGCATGACGCTCGGCCGGTTCGAGTTGTCCTTTACGCAAGCGATGTCCGTCGAGCTTGGCGCGAATGCAGAGAAAACGTTCGGCCAGTTCCAGCTTGGATTGTTCGAGGCTGAAGATCAGCGTGCCGGTCTCACCCGCACCGGCCGCCCATTCGGCGATATTACAAACGAACGCCGTCTTACCCATCGACGGGCGGGCCGCAATGATGACGAGTTCCGAAGGTTGGAACCCGTTTGTTTGGTGATCCAGTTCCTTGAAACCAGTCGGGAGGCCACTGATGGAGCCTTCCTTTCCCATGCGCGTGTTAATGCGGTCGAGAGTGGCGTGCATGATCTCGTCCATCGTCAACTTCTGGCCCGCTTCCTGGTTGGCGAGAAGTTGAAAGATGCCGTCCTCCGCTCGCTTCAAGACATCGGCCGTGTCGTCGGACCCTTCGTAGCAGTCTCGCAGAATCCCCGTGCAGACGTTGGTCAGGCTGCGTTGAATCCATTTGTCGCGAACGATCTCTGCGTAGTACTTCGCGTGAGCGGCATGAGGGACGGTCTCCAATATCTCGAGCAGATAGGCAGCGCCGCCGATATCCTCCAACTGCATTCTCGCATCCAATTCCTCGGCCAGAGTGACAATGTCCACACGACGATTGCCCTCATGCAGACGCAGGATGGCGGAAAAAACGGACTGATGAATGTCACTATAAAAATGCTCTGCACGTAACACATCGGCGATATCGTCGATGGCGTGGTTTTCCAGCAGAACGCTGCCGAGAACGCTTCTTTCAGCGACGAGGTTTTGGGGGGGAAGATGAGCAGCACCAAAATTGGACCGGGAGTTGTCAGCCATGTCGAGCAGCCCTCAGACGCGAATACAAACACACGGCGGAACCGCGCAGTCGATTACCAAAAAAAACGGCGACGCGCCCAAGGAAGGGTGCGTCGCCGTAGTGAACGACCAATCAATCGAGTTGAAGATCACTTCTTCGCAGCAGGGACCACCCAAACCTTGACCTCGGCCTGAGCTTCTGCGTGCAGATAAATCTTGACCGTGTACATGCCCAATTCCTTGAGCGGGCCATCCAGACGAACATGCTCGGCCTCGACTTGATAGCCAGCATCCTTGAGTGCCTTGCTGATATCAGGCCCCATAATCGAACCGTACAGGTGACCTTCTTCGTTGGCGTTGGCTTCGAGCGTAACGCTGTACTTGCTAACAGCCTCGGCGCGACTCTTCAGTTGCTTGAGTCGCTCAACTTCGAGGTTCTCGATATTTTCCTGATGGCGTTTGACCCGACGCTTATTTTCCTCGGTGGCGAGAGTCGCCTTGCCATTTGGCAACAAGTAGTTTCGTGCGTAGCCGGGTCGAACGCGGACGACCTCACCTCGCTTGCCAAGCGACTCAACGTCGTCGGCCAACAACAACTCGACTTGTCGGGAAACTCGTGGACGACCGGATGCGGTATGCGTTGCTCGTGACATCTTGCTTTATTCCGTGTAGACAGGCCGACCAATCTAGGTCGTGAATTATGTTTTTCGCTTGCGGTGGCCGACTCGTCACGAGAAGGCTTCAGACCGCCATCAATACAACCCACTGGGTCACTCACACGCGTCTTGGCTGACACAAAAGCAACCATACTCACTCAAAACGGGACTTCATCAACCGATGGCCCGCCAGTGGGACCACTCGACGTATCTTCAAAGCTGGGATAATCACTCGAATCCTGTGAAAATCCCGACTGATCTCCACCCGCATTGCTGTCACGGGCAGCGGACGGATTTGAGCCGCGTGTACCACCGCCGACTGCACCACCAACATCACTACGACTACCGAGCATCGTCATGCTTTCGCCAATGACCTTCATCTTAGACCGCTTCTGCTTCGTCTCACGATCTTCCCAGGAGTCCATTTGCAGACGCCCTTCAATCAGAACCTGCTTGCCCTTGGTCAAGTATTCCCCGGCGACTTCGGCAGTGCGATCCCATAAAGTGATATCGACAAACGTAACATCTTCCTTCTTTGAATTGGATTGTTTGTCGAACCAAGTTCGATTGACAGCGAGAGAAATCTCGGCAACAGCAGTTCCACTCGGGAGATACTTTACTTGGGGATCGCGCGTCAGGTTGCCAATCAAGATGACCTTGTTGTAGCTCGCCATGAATGAACTCCTGCAGCGGCGGGTTCCAGCAAAAAACCAAGTCGAATGATGTTGGAGCGATGTTGCCCGCTGAAAGCAGGTCGACTAGCGTCCTTCATCAAATCCTTCAGGAGCACGTTCCTTATCGCTGTAGCCACCCGAACGTGGATCGCGCGGATCGGGCCGTTGTTCGGGACTGTGGAGCGCACCATCGTGAGACGTAAGAGCATCAACCATCGCGTCGAAGATCACCTTGGGATGGCGGATTACAAGTTGGCGGAGGACAGTCTCATTCAGCTTGCACAACCGATTCAACTCGGCCATCTGGTCGCCATCCATTGTAAAGCAGGTCAGGTAATACAGTCCCTTTCGATGCTTCTCAATCGGATAGCAAAGCTTTCCATCTTGCCATGGACGCGACGCCACCAACTTAGCGCCGACACGATCTAGGATGCCATGCACCGCCTGCTGCGTTCCCTCGGCATCGGCCGCGAACTTATTGCTGTCCAGCAGAAACATCCCCTCGTACTGATACTCAGCCAAAATAATATCCCTTCGAGAATTGTCGCCACGCATGGCCGACCTGTTCGAAACGGCCCGCCTGAACACTGGCGTACCCGAGTTACGGCTTGCTTCTCAACTAACTAACCTTCGCGGGGCATTACTTTTTGCCCGCAGACACCAACTCAAACCCGTGAGTGACCAACACCAGATGACTGAAAAACTCGATCACACGGGGACAACCTTGTAACGGATTCGCGGCGATTTGCAACCGGCTCGATTTGCTCGGCTTGCGCCCCTCGCAAAAACCAGATACCGTCAGCACACAGTCGCTACATCTATGGATCGACTACTGTCGTTCCTTGGCCGCTAGGCGGGCCTGAATTGAATCGATTCATGGCTGCTAGGATGCCGTCTTTGGCCCAAACTTCAATTGCAGTTGCCGCCCGAGCGACTGCTTCATCGACACACCGTAATTCATCTTTGCGAAACCGTTCGAGTACATAATTTGTGGTCTCGACGTTGGCCGGAGGTCGACCAATGCCAAGCCTTAGCCTTGGGACGGCCTCGCTTCCCAAGCAGGTCAAAACACTCAACAGTCCCTTCTGGCCACCTGCTGAGCCGGATTGCCTCAGTCGGATTTGCCCCAACTCTAAATTGAGATCATCTGCGACCACCAGCAAGTCGGAAGGCGGGAGCTGAAAAAAACGGCTAAATTGCTGAACACTGCGACCGCTGAGATTCATGAAAGTTTGCGGAGCGACGAGCAGCAACCGCTCGTTTGCACACAGCACCTCAGACATCTCGGCCTCAAAACGAGATTTTGGCTTGGTGGCTCCCCAGCGATGCCCGAACTCCGCCAAGACATCGAAACCGATGTTGTGGCGGGTTCCAGCGTACTTTTCGCCAGGATTCCCCAACCCGACAACAATTTTCATCGACACACTCCGACAATCGGCGCTGTCGCGACTGGCCTGAGATCATGCGGCACAAGCCTGACTCAAACCAATACGCCTGCGAAGGCTTACTTCTTTTTCTTGTCGTCCTTCTTGTCATCTTTGGCGGCATCGGCATCCGCCGCCTTCTTACCCACAACTTCAGGCTCCGCAGCACTGGGAGCGGTTGACTCCACTACTTCCCGAGCCTTCACGATATGGACGACGATTGCATCTTGGGCGGAGTGAGCATGACTCCCGTCTGGCAGAGGCAGGTCGCGAACATAGATGGACTGCCCCAGTTGCAGCGAACCGATCCGCACAATGATTGAGTCCGGAATCTGGTAGGCCAAGCAGTCGATCACGAGGGAGTGAAGTGGCTGCTCAACCATCCCTCCGCTCACAACACCGGGGGCAGTTCCCTTCAGAATCAGCGGCACCGTAATCGTGACACGCTCGTTGGGATCAACACGGAGAAGGTCGATGTGTTCCACGAATCGTCCAAAGACATCCCATTTCACCTCGCGAATGACGGCTTTCTCATGTGAGCCGGAAACTTCGAGATCGACGACTCGGGTTCCCGTCTTGAGAACGAGGCCGAGTACATCCGCAGCAACGACGACCGCCATTGGATCGGACTTGTGACCATAAACGTTGCCTGGAACCAGACCGCGGTTGCGCAGACGCCGACACGCCGCCGAACCCATTTCGGTACGCGGCTCGACAACCAGCTTCGCTTCATTCGACATGACGCACTTCGCCTTTCGCGTTGCTTAATACGTAGACCAACACGGCTGGGGCGGATGTGAGCAAAACGACCATTGCTCACTCAATCCAGCCGAAATCCAAGCCTTTTGAGAGCGAGGGAGTGTAGCGAGGCGTTGGGGTGCCTGCAACGAATCGCAGGAGTTTCATAGGGCCACGCTGTTTTCATCCTGAAGCATTGTCGAAAAAACTCAAACGAAGGGGCCATGTCGCTCTGCAGACAGTGGAAGGTTGAGTTGAATGAGCCCGTTTTTCCGGTGTCCGCAGCAGGGTCAGGTGATGGTCAAGAAAGTCACCAAGACATCCGAACGGACTCTTTTCATTGGCGAACACGGAGGAAATTCTGGGGCATGTCACTCATACTGTCGTTGATCATTCTGGCCATCATTGGAATTCACTCATGCGACATCCCGTTTGGACTCTGATCTGTTTCGCCGCATTGGCTCCTTTCGTTGTGACCGTTGTTTCAGCCGCTGACACACCTCGCAAACCGAACATCTTGTTTTTGTTCGCGGATGACATGCGTGCCGATTCGATTGCCGCTTTGGGCAACGCGACGGTGAAGACTCCGCACTTGGACACGCTGGTCCGACGCGGCTTCTCAATGCGGAATGCCTACTGCTTTGGAGGCAACTCGGGAGCGGTCTGCACGCCGAGTCGCAACATGCTGCTGAGCGGCAATGCCTACTTCCGTTGGCAGGACTTCGTACCACCAAACGCGCCGAAACAGAAAGGGCTTCTGTCACCGGGGGATGGCCCCAACTTTCCGCTCTCGATGAAGGGAGCGGGCTATGTGACCTATCACCACGGCAAAAAGGGAAATACCGCGCCGCTCATTCAGGCCAAGTTCGACATCAACAAATATCTGAAGAATGATGACGAAGAACGAACGAGCGGCGAACCGGGACGCGAGATCGTCGATGATGCGATCCAGTTCCTGCACGCCCACGGCGAGCAGTCGGAGAAGTCGCCGCCGTTCTGCATGTACCTCGCATTCGGCAATCCGCACGATCCGCGAGTCGCCGCGCCGAAGTATCTCGACCAGTATCAGAGAGACCTCATTCCGCTGCCCAAGAACTGGCTTCCCGTTCATCCGTTCGACAACGGCAACATGGACATCCGCGATGAGAAGTTGCTGCCGTGGCCGCGTACGGAAGCGGCACTGCGACAGATGCATCACGAGTACTATGCGACCATCACCGCGCTGGACCTTCACATCGGACGGCTGGTGCAAACGCTCAAGGAACTGGGACAGCTTGACAACACGCTGATCGTCTTCTCCGCCGACCAAGGGATCGCGATCGGCAGTCACGGATTGCTCGGCAAGCAGAGCCTCTACGACGCGGCGATGAAGTCGCCACTGGTCTTCGCCGGGCCGGGCATCCCACACGGTCAGTCAAACTCGCTCGTCTATTTGCTCGACATCTACCCGACGCTCTGCGATTTCATCGGAGCGACCGTGCCGACGGGCATCGACGGTGTGAGCTTTCGTCCAGTCGTCGAACAGAAATCGAAGATGGCTCGCAGTGAGTTGTTCTTCTCGTACTTGAACATTCAACGCGCGATTCGCGATGAACACTACAAGTTGATCCGCTACCCGCAGATCAACGTGACGCAACTCTTCGATCTGGAAGCCGATCCCGACGAAATGCACGACCTCTCGAAGCAACCCACGCAAGCCGACCGCATCGCACGAATGACGGCTCAACTCGCGAAGACTCAGCAACACTACGGCGACTCACAACCGCTGACCGTCGCCAATCCGAAGCCCGCCGCTTGGACGCCGCCCCATGTGAGGTGATGTTCCCGTTGGAAGTGTGGCGATCAGCAGCCAGAAATGTCTCCATAGGATGGGCACTCTTGCCCGTCCGGTTTGAAGGCCGAAATCCGGACGGGCAAGAGTGCCCATCCTACGTCGAGGTGCGACAACTCCTGCCGCTCGTCTTACGGCGTGGTTGCCTCTTCATCCAGATGTCGCCACGCGATGATCGCGTACAACATCGCGGCGATGAGCGCTGTTCCGCTCGATGTCAGGTACATCGCGGTGAAGCCGTGATGGACGATGATCCAACCGAGAACCGGTGCGAAGAGGAGCGAGCCGAAGTCGGTGAAGCCGAGAATGATGGCGGTTCCCGCACCTCGGCACTCTTTTGGAAACGCACCCGAACCAAGTGACACGACGGCGGGGAAGAGCAGGGCGTGGCCGAAGCCGCAGACGATCGAGGCGGGAATGAAGTGCCACCACTCCGTCGCGAAGGCGAGCAACGCGTGCCCGACAACATGGCCGCAGAGACCTCGCACCAGCATCCAATGTCGCCCGATCGTGCGGCTCCAGTTCGAGACCAGCAGCCGAAACACGAATGCTGAGATCGCGTAGCCTGAAAAGAAGGCGGCAATCCCGTCGATCTTTTGCGAAGTGGCGAATCGCGTGAGAAATGTCTGCGTCGCGGTAACGCCCAGGCCCATCACCATCGCGGCGAGAACCACGGCTCCCGGCCAGAACCGGAACAGCAGACGAAAGGCGGGGGGCGAACCGACATGCCGCACGTGCTGTTGTTCGCGCGTCAGCAGGATCACGATGACGAGGTAGACCAACCCGATCGCCGCCGCACCGCCGAACAGGATCATGAACTGAGTCCGCTTGTCCGGCACGAACTGCAACACGAGATCGCCGATGTTCGAGCCGACGATCATTCCGACAAAGCCGCTGCTCCCCAAGTTGCCGATGATCTCGGTCCGACGTTCGGCCGGAACGTGGTTTTGAATGTGAGTCATCGAGCACGCAAACATCCCGGTCAGCCCGACGAAGTACGCGACACGCGCGACGTAGAGACCCCACGACAACTGAGTCGGCAGCAGAAACCCGGCGACTCCTACGATGAACAGCATCGCGCACAGGGGCCACATCCGTCGCGTACCGTAATCGTCGAGAACATGCGACACGCTCAAGCGAACCAGCACGGCGACACCCGTCCCCAGCGCGACGATGATCCCCGTGTCACTCTCCGTCCCGCCGAGATGATTCACCAACTCCGCGAACCGAAACGTCAGCGCGTTCCCCAGAATCAGGATCGAGTTCGCCAGATACGCCAACCAAAACGTGCGGCCATACACGCCCGAAGTTTGGTCGGCGGAGAGTGTCTCGTCGGAAGAAGTGAGAAGAGCGGGCATGACATCCGTGTCGTTGAACGAGTTGGCGTGATCGGTCAAATTCCGCGTCGGCGGAGGGACCAGTAATTCGGTCTCCGAGACGCATGAGCGACCGCAATGACTCGGCAATGATTGGCTTTGATTTCGTAGATCACGAGATACGGAAATCGCTTCGTGATCCCTCGGCGAATTCCGGACTCAGGTGGAACAGTCTCCAGCAACGGATATCGTTCGGGCCGCTCACTGATCCCGCGAACGACTGTTTCGTACTCATTGAGAAACGAAATTCCGAGTCCGGCACCGGCTTGTTCCAAATCGTACGCCGCATCCAAAGCTTCATTACCCGCAGCTTCGTGGATGACAACGTTCATGGCGAGGTTGCCATGCGAGCCGCCAGTTGGGTTCGCGTATTCGCGATCGATTCTCGCCAGTCGAGGGCAATCGCCTCTCCCGTATCGAGCTGCCTCGAACGCTCTCGCACAATCGCAACAAGCTCAGACGCCGCGTCCTCGTCAATGTCTCGTTCGCCTTCCAAGCTTGCCAAGAGGTCGCGAACCAATGCCGCGCGATCCTGGAATGGGAGTTGAAATAATTCGCCACGCAATCGTTCCATCGTCGTCATAGAGCTTCTCTCTTTCTTACGTCACGTAATCCCATCACCCGCCGTACGCACTATAGCGTCTCAACCCGCGTGCGAGAGCCAGTCGGTTCAATGCATAGAGGATCAGCACCCACGCGAAGCCGGTGGCCAGTTCAATGGTTAGTTGGGCATGATCGTACTTTTGCAGCATGATCGCTGCCGGGACGAACGCGAGGTATTTGAACGGCAACAGCAGCGTGAGGTTCGCCATCCACGGCGGTAGCCAGTCGAGCGGCAGCATGTGTCCCGACAGGAAGTAACTGAGCAGCATGTACACGAATACGAGCGAGCTGACTTCCAAAAACCAGAACGCGACCAACCCCATCAAGCTCTCGATCAGGAAGCCAATCAGAAACGCGAGGACCAACGCCACGCCCCCCCCCGCGATGGTGATGGCATCGGGCCAGCCACGAAAGTAGTCGCTGCACATCCAAAAGACGAACGTGAACGGCACCAACGCGACCACGTAATAGACCAGCTTGTGAGCGACTCGATGCCAGAAGAGATAGTCGAGCAAATCAATCGGCTGAATGAGAAACTTCTTGATCGAGCCGTCGCGAATGTCGCGTGCGATCCCCGTCGTCAACCCCGGCATCGACGAGAAGGCTCGCCCTAGCATGACCAGCAGCGAATAGGCCACCATGTCGCCATAGGTATAAGAATTGATGACCTTCCCATCGCGAGGGCCGCTCGCTTGATAGATCGCTCCCCACAGAAAGACCTGTGTGACGATGGGGAGGAAACGCACCAACGTTGCGAACGCGAAGTCGGCTCGATACACGAGCCGCTCCTCAATTGAGGTCCGGAGGATGCACCATTTGACGCGGAGTGAGGATGACATCGCGTGGGTCAGCCCTCCGTCACGGAAGGAGCAGGTTCCTTGCGTGCGAACAATTCGGCGATGACGTCTTCCAGCGGTCGCTCTTGCACGCCGACATCTTCGATCGTGTAACGGTCAAGCAGCGCGGCGAGAACTTTGGGGATGTCTTGTCGTGGAACTTCCAACTTCACGCGCGGCGGCATTCGCTCCACGACCTTGCCATAATTTTCGATCTCGGCGGGAATCTCCGTCCCGGCGAACTGCAACTGGACCTGCTTGACGCTGCTGAAGCGATCCACAATCTCGGCGAGCGGCCCGTCGTGCTTGATCTCCCCCTCGTTGATGACGATGGCTCGACGGCAGAGGGCTTCGACATCCTTCATGTAATGGCTGGTAAGCAACACAGTCATCTGTTGCTCTTGCTGGTAGTGCCGCAGGAACCCTTGAACCTTCCGCTGAGAGACGACATCAAGACCAATCGTCGGTTCGTCGAGCAACAGAACCTCGGGCGAATGCAGCAGCGAAGCGATCAACTCCATCCGCATTCGCTCACCGAGTGACAACTCTCGCACCGGCTGGCCGACCAACTTGCGAACCTCCAGCAGGTCGGTCAGTTCATCCACACGTCGCTGAAATTGAGCCGGCTCGATCCCATAGATTTCGCGATGGAGGATGAAAGATTCCTGCGCGGGCAGGTCCCACCAGAGTTGGTTCTTCTGTCCCATCACGAGCGAGAACCGCTTGCGATAAGCGTTGTCCCGTTGCCAAGGGACGAAGTCGAGGACCGTGGCCGAACCGGAAGTCGGATAGATCAGCCCGCTGAGCAACTTCAATGTGGTCGTCTTCCCCGCGCCGTTTGGTCCGAGAAACGCGACCATCTCGCCCCGCTCAATCGTGAAGCTAACACCCTTCACCGCTTGAACCACGCGGTGCTCACGCCGAAACAATCCGCTGAACGACGCCTTCCAACCGGCGGGCTTCCGGTAGACGCGATAGTGTTTGGCAAGGTCTTTGACTTCGATGATGGACATGGGGCGGGATGATACCGGAGCAGGGGGTGTTTTCAACGATGAGTCGGCGGCATCAGTGTCTTGAAGCCATTTGAGTCAGGTTGTGTGAGTCAACGAACAAGCCCGAGTCACAGCAGTGGCTCGGGCTTGTGTTCGTGTTATTCGTGATGGCCACTATCGGGCGGCGGTCTTCGCGGCCTTCAGTTGCGAGAAGTAATCGAGAGCGATCTGCAACACCTCGTTGTTGTACTCCGTCTTGGCAAAAACCGGCTTATCGGTTTTCGTTTCGTTCTCTTCTTCTTCTTTCTCAACTTCCTTGGCGGCTTTGTCATCATCGCGTTCCCGCTTCATCGTCTCTTCGTTCAGCGACACGGTCTTGCGGTTCTTGCGAACGAGATAGCGCTCGATATCTTTCGCAACTTGCTGAAACTTCGGCTCGACTGCGACTCGCTTCTGGCTGGCCTCTTTCAACGCCGCCACAAGTTGTGGATTGGCATACCCGTACGAGGCGAACTTTGCAGGAGGGATGTGATCGAACGCCAATGCATTCTCAAGAAATGACTCCCCCAAATCCATATGGTCGATCAGTGAAGGCAACACCACATCGGACTCAACACCACGATTCTGCGTGCTGTCTCCGTTCACTCGATAAAATTGGTTAATCGTCAGCTTGACAGACCCTCGATCCTTGCTGCCTTGCAGCATCCGAAACATCTGGCTGCTGACCGGCATGACGTTTTGAACCGTCCCCTTGCCGTGCGTCGTGGCATCGCCAATCACGATTCCACGGCCATAGTCCTTGATCGCCGCTGCGAAAATTTCAGAAGCGGACGCTGAAAGACGGTTACATAGAACGAGGAGTGGCCCGGAATATTCCACCCCGGCCTCTTCGTCGTCGTGGCTCTTGATGCGACCATTCTGCTCCTTCACTTGGACAACCGGACCGCGATCAATGAACAGACCAGAGACTTCGATGGCTTCGCTCAACGCACCGCCGCCATTCATGCGGAGATCAACAACAATCGCATCGACTCCCCCTTGAGTTCGGAAATCGTTCAGCACCTTCAGCACATCGCGAGCAGTGCTCTTGAAGTCGTCCTTGCCCTGCTGAGCACCGCCGAAGTCGCGATAGAACGACGGAATATTGATGATACCGACGCGCCCCTTGGTGCCGGGAACGCGTTCCCCTACGTGGATGATGACCCCTTTGACCTCTTGTGCCGTGAGCGCGATCGTTTGGCGAGTCAACTCGTAAACCACAGTCTCACCTGCTGCCTTTAAGACACGCAACCGAACTTTTGTTCCGCCGTCGCCGCGAATCAATCGCACCACGCGATTCAGCTTCATCTCGACGATCTCTTGAAAATCACCTTCTTCTTGTCCAACTGCCGTAATCTTGTCGCCTACGATGAGTCGCCCATCCTTCTCGGCAGCCCCACCCGCCACGATCTGCGCTACGACTGTCACGCCGTCTTCTGACCGCAACGCCGCACCAATCCCTTGCAGGCTAAGTCGCATCTGAATCTCGAAATCCTCGACGGTCTGCTTCGACATATAACTGGAGTGCGGGTCAAAGCAGTGAGCCATCGACGACAGGTACATCTCCAGAACTTCGTTGTCTTCCGTGTCGTGAGCGGCACGCTTTACAGTGTCGTATCGCTTGTGAAGTCGCTTTCGAACGTCTTCTACAGAAACCTTGTCGAGTTGCAGTGACAGCAGGTCGTACTTGACTCGTTTACGCCAACGCTCGTTGGCCTCGGTCGCATCGGCGGACCAGGCCAACTGATCGCCGTCAATCACCATTGACTCGTCCAAAGCGAAGTCGTGGGGTGAGTCAATCAGCTTGTGAGCAACAGCAAGACGCTCATCGAGTCGCTTCAAATAGAGTGCGAAGACTTCGTAGCCGAAGTCCGCTTTACCTTGCTTGAGATAGTCGTCCAAGTGATCACGATATCTTGCGAAACCGTCGATATCGGTCTTTAAAAAATACAGCTTTTGAGGGTCCAGCTCTTTGACGAATCGCTGCACAAGCATGGCAGAAATTCGATCATCTAACGGCTTCTGACTAATGTGAAATTTGCTGATCATACTGGACACGTATTTGGCTGTGTCTTGGTCCGCTGCTGACGGCGATGAGGCTTGTTGAGCAAAAATTGTTGTGGCAACAAGTGCCATCAACCCGACTGCCAACGCAACTTTGGCTCGTGACAATGAAGAAAGTGGCATGAGATGTTCCGGTCGTAGGGTGTTGAGAGCGGACAGCGGTTGCAGAGATTGGGCGACCTAGTATCAAGGCGCGGCGATGGTAGTCGAACCTCCAAAATCCGACAAGAGGCGCTCAGTTGTTGGCGGCACGCAAAGGCAATCCTCTGAAGCCCGCAACAGAATTGAAGCCGCGCGGCACTTTGAACTCGCCATTTTTGAGACGACGATGTTCCGTTTGAGCCATGCGAAACAATCCCGCCCCCACCTGAACGATTCAGTCCTATGTTGGCGCGATGAAAACTTCTGGTTGACTATTCTGTGTGTTCATCCGGGTTTTTGTCTGGTGCGTAGGCCCATTGGCGTTTGGATTTGAGCGTCGTGCCGAGGTGTTGTGCGCACCAGGACTTGACCTGATTGACACCTCAGGATACTTGCCCTTCCAAAGCTGTACGCTCCCCTTCCACCGCCGAGCCAATTTCTGCAAGGGAGTCTTGTACTCACTCACCACCACTTTCCAATCCGATCCCGCTGACAGTTTCTGCGGTCCTCCTCGCTTGTGAAATCCATGCTCACCACCAACCCCACCCGGACAAGAAATGGGGCTATCTCACATCCCACCATCACGATGCCAAGATCAAATTCTCACCGAGGCAGACCAAGGTGTCGGTGCGGGCAACCTCGGCGGCGGACGCGACACGTGGGACACGCACGGCAATAACTTCAACCACCTGAAGCATCGGATGCTGCCGGTTTTCGATCGCTCGGTGGCGGCGTTGCCCCAAGACCTCTCTGATCGAGGATCAATCGGTCAGACTCTCGTCGAGTATGGTGACCGATTTCGGCCGCACTCCGCGCAGCAACGCCAACGCTGGACGTGACCACGCCCCCGATGCGCACTCGATCGCGTTTGCCGGTGGCGGAATCCAAGGCGGCCAAGTCTACGGCAGCACCGATCGCAACGGCGCGTTACCGAAGACGCGGCCCTTTACTCCGCCCGGTGTTCACGCGACGATCTTTCTGCAGCTTGGCATCCCACCGAAATCAGAAATTCGCGACATGCTTGACCGTCCGTTCCCGATCAGCGATGGCGAAGCGCTTCGCGTTTCGTGAAGCAGGTTCTCATTCGTGAAGCAGATACTCGGTTCGGCTTGGACGCATGGCAGCGGGCGGACTTTTCAACAGACGGGGCAACCGGAGAAACAATGCGATCAATCCTGCCAACGTTACTCTTGCTGCTGCTGGGCAGTTCGCTTTGGAACGCGAATTGTCCCGCACGAGCCAATGAACTGGCCGAATTCCAGCCCAAAACAGACTTTCTAAAGTTGCCCGATGACTGGACTTTGGGAGCCTGTTCAGCCGTGGCGGTGAGCGGCAAGGGCGAAATCTATTTGTTTCATCGCGGCAAACATCCGCTCCTCTGCTTTGATCGCGAGGGCAATTACCTTCGCTCGTGGGGCGACGATCTGATCAAGACGGCTCACGGCCTGCGAGTCGATCGCGACGAACATCTCTGGGTGACAGACATCGGTAACCACCGGGTCTTCAAGTTCGATCGAAACGGCAAACTGCTGCTGGCACTTGGTACCGGAAAGCCCGGCCAAGATGACAATCAGTTCGACCGACCCACCGATGTGGCCTTCGGGTCCAATGGCGAGTTCTATGTCTCTGATGGCTACGGCAACACACGCGTCTTGAAGTTCTCAGCCGAGGGCAAGTTGATCAAGACGTGGGGAACGCCGGGGAAGGGGGCCGGTCAATTCAATCTGCCGCATGCCATTGTGGTCGATGCGACAGGGCGAGTTCTCGTGGGCGATCGCGAGAACAATCGCATTCAAGTCTTCGATAGTGAGGGGACGCTGCTTGAGACGTGGGTTGGCTTCGCACCCTACGGTCTGGCATTTGACGATCAGGGAGTCCTGTTCGTGGCGACCGGGCGCGAGCACGAGGTTCTCTGCCTGGACGCCTCTGGCAAAGTCCAACGCCGCTGGGGCCAGAAGGGCAATGCTCCCGGCGAGTTCGATCTGCCACACATGCTTGCGTTTGACGCCAGCGGAAACTTGTACATTGCCGAAGTTGGCGGACTGAGGTTACAGAAGTTCCTCCGCAAGTGATGAGAGTTGCTCGTCATCACCTCACAGACTTCGCATTCAGTGCCACCGGCAAGCCCCATCGCTCGACTGTGTGCTTGGTTTGGAATGGTCTGGCGGAGCAGGCCAACTCCGGGTGCTTGCGACAGCGTGTATTTCGCTTTCCAGTACCGTCTCCCGAAGGCAGGGGGACCAGAACCTGCCAATGTGCGCTGTCGGCAGTGGTGCCCGATTTTGGTATCGGACATCGATGCCGTTCCTCCGATTGCGCATCAAGGAGTTTAGAATCTGATGCAGACTCACGATGAACACAACGCCCGCTTGATAGAACTGGTCCACCCGCCTGACTGGGTGAACCCCACTCCAACCGGGCGCTACAACTTGGTTGTGATCGGCGCGGGAACGGCGGGGCTGGTGACTGCGGCGGGAGCGGCAGGACTCGGCGCGAAGGTGGCGCTGATCGAACGACATCTAATGGGAGGCGACTGCCTGAACGTGGGTTGTGTTCCCTCGAAGGCGCTCATCAGTGCCGCCCGGGCGGCGGCGAGTGTCAGGCGCGCCGGTGAGTTGGGTTTCTCGAAAGCCCCCCTCACCCTAACCCTCTCCCCAGAAGACGGGGGCGAGGGGACAGGAAGAGCAACGGTGAACGCTCACTCGGCATTCCGCACTCCGCATTCCGCACTCGACTTCCCTCGCATCATGGACCGCCTCCGTCGTCTGCGTGCCGACATCGCTCCGAACGATTCCGCCACGCGATTCAAGAGCCTTGGTGTCGATGTGTTTCTTGGCGAAGGTCGTTTCACAGGGCTGGACACGATTGAAGTTGCTGGCCAAACGCTGCGGTTCAAGACGGCTGTCATTGCGACCGGAGCGCGGGCCACTCGTCCCGAGACACCGGGATTGGCGGACGTGGGGTACCTCACCAACGAAACGGTCTTTGAACTGACATCCCTTCCGCCGCACATGGCCATCGTCGGGGGCGGCCCCATCGGCTGTGAGCTGGCTCAAGCCTTCGCGCGACTCGGTTCGCTGGTGACGCTCATCGAGCAGTCGCACCAACTCCTCGGCCGCGAGGACAAAGATGCCGCGCGGCTCGTGCAGGAGTCCCTCGAACGAGACGGCGTGCGAGTGCTGCTCAATACGGTGGTGGAGCGGGCATCATCTCTTGTCCCCTCGCCCTCGGGGGAGAGCGCTAGAGTGAGGGGGCCGAGTAGCAACGAGACTCTCCTCGCGCAAGCCGTTTCTTCACCTGCCGTTCAACCCTCGACCCTTGACCCTCAAACTGCTTCCGAAAGCCCCCCTCACCCTAACCCTCTCCCCCCCAAGGCGGGGGGCGAGGGGACCGGAAGCAAAACCCTCTTCGTGAAGCAAGCGGGCGAGACCATCGAAGTCACGGCCGATGAGATTCTCGTCGCGGCGGGACGGACTCCGAACCTAGAGGGCCTCAATCTTGAAGCCGTTGGTGTTCAAACCACATCACGCGGCGTCGTGGTCGATGATCGACTGCGGACAACCAATCAGCAGATCTTCGCCGCAGGAGACGTTTGTTCGCCGTTCAAGTTCACTCACGCGGCCGACTTCATGGCGCGGATCGTCATTCAAAACGCCCTCTTCTTCGGTCGAGCCAAGGCCAGTTCACTCGTCATCCCGTGGTGTACCTACACGTCTCCCGAGGTGGCCCAGGTCGGCCTGACGGAACTGGCCGCAGCAGAGCAGGGGGTCGCCGTGAAGGCGTTCGTGCAGGACCTGCGTCACATTGACCGAGCGATCCTCGAAGGCTCGACCTCGACCGCTGGCTTCGTGAAGATTCTTGTGAAGGCTGGCTCGGACCAAGTCGTCGGTGCGACGATCGTCGCCGAACATGCGGGTGAGATGATCGGCGAGATCGTCCTAGCGATGACCAACAAGATCGGACTGGGCCGTCTCGCCGCCACGATTCATCCGTATCCCACCGTCGCCGAAGCGATCCGCAAGTGCGGCGACGACTACAACCGCACGCGACTCACCCCGTTCGTGAAGCGACTGTTCCAGCGCTGGCTGGCTTGGACACGGT
>JAYTXB010000720.1:0-4889 GCA_043743205.1 Schlesneria sp. | reverse complement strand
TCGTCGTACCGGTTCTCTTTGCGAAGGCGGCGGCGACGGATCAGACGGCGTTGCAGATCGGGATCGGCGATGACGGCGGTCATGATGTCTTCGTTCCGGTTGGGGGTATGGGCGTTTGATCGGCTGGCGTTTCCATGAGAACAGGAATGTTGAGAGTCTTGAGTGTGGCAACGATTCGATCCAGTGGATTGAGATAGCCCGGTGTCACCTCAAATTGTTGTCCATCTTGGTCAACGATGAACAAGTCGCGGCGCATGTCGTCGAATTGTTTCTGTCTGATGTAAAGGACATGGCGAACGCGAAGCAACGGAACCGTGAAAGACTTGCCGAAAATGGGAGCCGGAGTTGTTTGCTCGATCATCGAAGCATCAATGCGAAACACGAATTCTCTGTTCGCTCGCCGATGCCCGATGGTGACGAGCCAAAACCAGTAGCCCATGAAAACCGGAATCGGGATGAGCAGCAGATCAGACCAACGATTCATCACCCCGTTCCAGCAGATGACCATCGCCGCCACACCGCAAGCGAACGTAGCAACACCAGTCGAGATGGCCTCGGTTCGTGATGACCGACGATGTTCAAAGTGAATCGGCATCGGAGTATCTCGCAGGCGATCACACCAATTCCGGCATTGCCTTCCACGCATCAACGAGCGGATGCGGTCTGCCCGCGAAGTCGTTCAGTGTGATGGCGTGCGGGTCGAGGCCGAAGTGTTTGTAGAGCGTGGCGTGGACTTCGCCGAAGTGGATCGGGCGCTCGGTAATTCTGGAACCGGTGCGGTCGGTGGCACCGATGATCTGGCCGGCGCGGAAACCGCCTCCCGCGATCAGGCCGTTGCCGACTTCGGGCCAGTGGTCGCGACCCGCTTCGGGATTGATGCGCGGGGTGCGGCCGAACTCGCCCCACGCGACGACCGCCACGTCGTTGGACAGGCCGCGCTCGTGCAGGTCGGTGATGAGGGCATGCATCCCCTGATCGAACAGCGGGAAGTGAGTGTTCTTACACTCGCTGAAGTTGCTGCTGTGGAAGTCCCAGCGGCCGAAGTTCAGCGTCACCACGCGTGCGCCCGCTTCGACTAGGCGGCGGGCCATCAGGAACTGCTCCAGATTGCGAGGTGCCCCGTCGCCGTAGTTGTTCGGGTCGCCCTTGCCGTACTTCGCACGCACGGCGTCGCTCTCCTTCGTGATGTCGAGCGCCTCCACCAGCCGACTCGACGTGAGGATGTCCAGCGCCTGACTGTTGAGCGAATCGAGTCCCTCCATCATGCGACTCGCGTCGGCATCGCGACGGAAGTGATCGAAGCTGGTGAGAAGCTGCTGGCGGTGTGAGAGGCGGCTCGCGTCGATGCCGTTCAAAGTCATGTCGGCCTTCACGGGACCGGACGGACGAAACGCGGAGTGCGTCACGCCGAGATACCCCGGATGACCGGGCGAACCGTACGGCGGATGCCCTGCGTTTGGAGCCAGCCCCAGAAACGGCGGGACTGACTTGTTCGTCGCTCCCAACACTTTCGAGATCGTCGAGCCGATCGAGGGCCAACCGCCGGACGGTTGATTCGGAACCTTGCGGCCGGTGTAGCAGATGAACGAGTCGTGGTTGCCATCGGGTGAACCGTAGACCGACCGCAGCGGAACCAGCTTGTCCATGATCGACGCGAGCTTCGGCAGATGCTCGCAGATTTGAATCCCCGGCACGGCGGTGTCGATCGGCCGGAACTCGCCCCGAATTTCGGAAGGAGCATCCATCTTCAAGTCGTACATGTCCTGATGCGGCGGAGCACCGACCATGTAGATCATGATGACGGCCTTGTGAGACTTGGTGATTCCGCTGGCTTGTTCGGCTCGCAGCAGCCCCGGCAGCGAAAGACCTCCCAATCCGAGTGCCCCGATTCTCAATGCGCCTCGCCGAGTCACACCATCACAAAGTCGATGGGCAGCGCCGGGTACAGACAACGCGGGAACGTCTGGCATAATGAAAGCCTTCAATCAAACGGGAAGAGTCAGTCAGGTGGGAGCAGTAGCAATGGTAGGCAGTTCGCAGCTTTACAAGCGGCAGGCGGGTCGGCACAAGTCGTCGCCGATGGAATGATCCTATCTCAACATCGACACGCTGGCCAACCCTGATTGAGGTCGTCTGCCAAACGCGAGGCAAGTTTTTTAGGCGGTCTCCACGGAAATAGTTCGGCTTGGTACAAGGCCTTGAACAGAAGCGATTATGACGAATTCTTGTCCGCCGCTTGGTCGTCTTTTTTACACCTTGTTCCAAGCCTCGAAGTGCGAGACGGATTCATGCCAAGAAGTTATCGATTTAGTTGTGTCTTGATGGTGCTGGCTGGTGTAACTCGGTTGGCGATGGCTCGCGATCTTTATGTCGATCCCGCGACAGGCGATGACCGGGCGAGTGGGCTGTCGCGCGAGGTGAATGGCAACGACGGGCCTGTCAAAACGATTGCTCGCGGCGTGAGACTGTCCGGTCCCGGCGATGTCGTCCATCTTGCGAAGGCGGTCTATCGCGACTCGATCGTGTTGTACGACAAAGTGGGTGAGCCGGGGAGACCGATCACCGTCGATGGGCACGGTGCGATACTCGAAGGGAGCGATCCGTTGCGCCCGGAGGAGTGGCGTGAGGTCTCGTCGGGACTATGGAAGTGCGAGGCTTTGTTCGACACGTTGCTGCAACTCAACATGGCGGTGATCGACCGCTGGTTCTTCGTGTTCGATGGTCGGATGCAGTTGATGAATCGATCGTCGAAAGGGCCGAGCCAGCCGCTGAAACAACCCGATAGATTGCAGCCGGGCGAATGGACCTTCGTCAAAGATGAGGCCCGCTCACCGGTGTTCGACAAGGCGAAGTATGGCGAGCAAATCTACGGTGACTTCTTCATCAAACTCGCACCGGGAGTCGCTCTGACCGACGCCCGCATCACCGCGCCAATCCGTTCGAGTGGGCTAACGCTCGGCGGTGACAGCCGCCACGTCGTGGTGAAGAACGTGACTTCGACGCACGTCTACAACGACGGCTTCAACATTCACGGCAAGACGCGAGAGTGTCTGTTCGAGAACATTGCCGCCATTGATTGCGGAGATGATGGTTTCAGTGCGCACGACGATTGCCAGTGCCGCATTGATGGCTTCACCTCGATCGGCAACTCGACGGGCGTGTGTGACACGGGCGACAGCGTGACCGATTACACGCGACTGTTCATTCGCGACTGCGTCGGCCATGACCTCTACTTTCTCGACACCAATCGGCACACAATCCGCGATGCGGTCGTGCTGTCTTCGGCGTGGCGGGCGTTGGCGGTGATCGGGCGCGAGACGACCGATCCTGCAATCGAGCCGCGCGTCTGCTCGGTGGAACTCGACAACGTTCTGATCCGACGCGAGCGTGGAGCGAGTGAAATTCGTGTGACGAACAATTCGTCGTTGACGCTGCGCCGTGTGACACTGCTCGGCCTGCACCTGCAACCGACAGGCGGAAGCGTCTCGATGAACGAGTCGGTCTTGGCGGGAATGCCTCCCGCGCAGCTCACGATCTGGAAAGACGTGACGTGGCAGGCGAACCACAACGCCTATGACGTGGAATTTCTGCGGTTTCTAAAGCTCGACAAGACCTACTACTCGGCCAAAACCTTCGCGGATTTTCAACGCGCGAGTGGTCAAGACGCGGCGTCCCGCTGCGAGCCGATCGTCATCGAAGGTGGGCAGCCAATAGTCCCGAAGGGCGTCGGCGCAGAACCGAGCTTGGTCGGAACGTTGATGGGTGGCGAACGCGGATTGAGGTGAAGCTCACCAAGCCAAGCCACTCGCTTCAAGCCCCGAATCATCCGCGCGAATCGAATCAGAGCCACTCAGAAACGTGGCAGCGCGTCGTGGAACCGGGTTGAGGATGAACGCGAGCTGAACCTCAACTCATCGGAGGCCGCGTAAACGACCTGCGCATCGACGCGCCGTCGGTCTTCGCTCATTGCCGCCAGCAGCGCCAGATCGCAGAGTCGAGTCACTTGTGAAGGGTTGCCTTCCGTTTGCGAGTGAATCGCGGTTAACGCATCGGCGGTGAAGACCGTCTCCCGCGATCCCGCCTGTCGAAGGGAATCGGCAATGTAGTGAGCGACTTCTCGCTCTGACCACGCGGTAAGCTCGACGTGCAACTCGACCGCCTCCATCAGGAGCGGCGCGATGAATCGTTCGCGAGCGGCGATCAAAACCGTCAGGTCGGCTCGCGAATGATCGGCGAGTTGCATCAGCCGACGCAGTGCCTGTCCGCAGCCGAATTCAACCAAGTCAAAGTGATCGACCAGCAAGACGATCGGTTGGTCCACGATGGCTAAGCCAGACAAGCGTGCTTGGAGGCTCGACCAAAGTTGGGTGGACGAGTCGTCCGCGCCACAATCGGCATGACAGCCGTCGGCAATTTGCCAAGCAAGTTCACTCGCATTCAAACCGGTCGCATCAAGGCGAAGGCAGAGGCGTCCGAGTCGCATCGCGGAGGCTTGCACTTGTCGCAAGAGGCAACTCTTGCCGGTTCCCGTTGCTCCGCTGAGCAATCCGCAACGGCGACGTTCTTCGACGAGAAATAGCAACCGCGCACACGCTTCGTCGTGAGCGGTTCCCACAAACAATGGTCGGTCGTTCACGATGCGAGCGAACGGCCAGTGGCGAAAGCCCCAGAATGACAGGTCCATCGGCCGCGATCCTTTTGGGAACCGAAATCAGCAATGCCATCACGATCCGATCTCAGCCTCGGTGTGCGCTGCGGAATCATCGGCAAAGTCGGGCGGGCGACATGATGAACTCAGAGGCTATCCGGAAAATAATGAGCTATTTCGTAAGGTTTTATGCGGCTGCGGTTTTGTAGTGGAAAGTGGGTTTGGTTGTGGGGGCGAGGGA
>JAYTXB010000719.1:0-1194 GCA_043743205.1 Schlesneria sp. | reverse complement strand
CGGTCGAGTCTTCGAGGCCCACCGTAAGTCGTTGCCGCAATGGTGGGCCTCGAAGACTCGACCCACCCTACTTTGAAACTGGGAAGAGCCGTGCCCCCTGTCGATAAGTTCCGCGACGCACCAAAGTTCATCGCTGGCGGACTGCATGGACATCCCAAACAATGGGACCGTTCCGTCGCTTCTCATTCCTCATCCGTACTCCGGTTCTGAGATTCGTGGGACTAACGATCAGGTTCTTTGTGTGCCGCCCAGATTTTCGATTGACTGCGTTTTGGAAACCTCGACACACTCGCCCGACGCGCGAGGGCGGAAATGTGCTCCGGCAGTACGGCTGAAGGGAACTGCGGTCATGTTTGATTCCGTGGATGACGCACTCGGCAAGCATCCCAACGCGATGCGAGGCCAACACAGAGGTGCGAGCAAAACGAGGCTCGCTTCAGGGGCGGCACGACCCGCCAATTCCTTAGAGGCCGCACAATCGAAGCGGCTGGTTACGGAGCGACATCCGCCGCGAGAATCGGCTGTGACCACAAGATGCTCACGGCCGATCTTGCTTACGATCTCTCGGCGAAGTCATGATCGGCTTTCGTTTTCGTACCGAACGGACTTCACACACTCTCAGGAATCGACTCGTGGGACGCACACAACGAGCATTGACATCTTTGGTCGCCGCGATTCCGGCCGGTTTCTTGGGCTATCTCCTGCTCATGGTGTTTCTCAACCAGGCAGACAGCCTCAACACAACCATGCAGATCGTGGTCGGTGCGACGTTGCTGGTCGCAGTGATTGTCGCCCTGATGCCGTTCATTCTGCTGATCCCAGGACGCAAGCCGTCTGAGGTCGCGTCCGCCGAATCGGGCTCCGGTGAGGACATCGAAGTGGACACGATGGGCGACGATGGTTCGGGCGAAGTGGAATCGAGTGCAATGGACCTCGCCGATTCCGACGCCGATGTTCTCTCCGACAGCAGTTCGGAACTCGAGACGCAGGGCAACTCGTCACTCGACGACATGGACGCGTTCGACATGGATGACGAAGACGACGAGCCACCGGCAAAAAAACGCAAGAAGTAAGCCTTCCGCTTTTACTCCAGCGGAACTCAGAGGCTATCCGGAAAATAATGAGCTATTTCGTAAGGTTTTATGCGGCTGCGGTTTTGTAGTGGAAAGTGGGTTTGGTTGTGGGGGCGAGGGA
>JAYTXB010000718.1:0-1450 GCA_043743205.1 Schlesneria sp. | reverse complement strand
ATATTTCCCGTGCCCTTTCAGGGCACAACGTTCTGGTGTTCGGTTTCTCAGGGCGGCGCTCACGGTGTTCGCTGGCCCTGGGCTGGTCTCCGAGGCCCCCTTGGGGCGAAGACGACTTCAATCCTCAAATAACGCAATTTCTAAAAGTGTGAGCGAGAGAGTTCATTGAGTGACTTCTAAACTCATGCGGCGGGTTGGCATTCGGCGGTTGGCTCATCAGACTCTGTTGGCCATTGCTCCAACTGGTTCGATCCCCCGTTCTTCCGCGAGGTCTCCGATTCATGCGTCTGCGATTTGAGGCTGTTGTTTTGCGAATCGTGTTGGTCGTCTGGTTCATCGCCGAGGCGATGGGCGGTGTTCCCGAGTGGGTCGTGACGAATGCGTTTGTCCGGACGGCAGGGGCGGACGAAGGGCCGAAGCCGGTCAGTTTTGTGCGAGACGTGCGGCCGATCTTGGCTCGCAATTGTTTTGCCTGCCACGGGCCAGATGACTCGCACCGTGAGGCCGAACTGCGGCTCGACACGCGCGAGGGTGCGCTGGCCGCACATGACGGCCGTCGCGCGGTGGTGCCGTCGAACGTGGCCGAGTCGGTTCTCGTCACACGCATTCTCTCGGACGATGCGACTCAAAAAATGCCGCCGCCCGATTCGGCGAAGTCGCTCACCGTCGAGCAGATCGAAACGCTCAAACGCTGGATTGCCGAAGGGGCGGCGTGGGGAACGCACTGGTCGTTCGAGAAGCCGGTGCGGCCCGAGTTACCTGCGGTCAAAAAGGTCGCTTGGTCGAAGGTCGATCTCGATCGCTTCGTCCTCGCGCGGATCGAACGTGAGGGATTGGTTCCATCGCCCGAGGCTGATCGGCAGACGTTGGCACGCCGTGTCGCGTTCGATCTGACCGGCTTGCCTCCCGATCCAGCACTCGTTGCGAAGTTCGTAAATGACTCCGCGCCGAACGCCTACGAAACGCTGGTCGATGAGTTGCTCCAGTCCCCCGCGTTCGGGGAACGCTGGGCACGGATGTGGCTCGACATCGCCCGCTATGCCGACACCAAGGGCTACGAGAAAGACTTGATGCGCACGATGTGGCGTTACCGCGACTGGCTGATCGACGCCTACAACCACGACCTGCCGTTCGATCAGTTCACGCGCGAGCAACTCGCGGGCGACCTGCTGCCGAACGCGACAACCGAGCAACTCCTCGCGACCGCCTTCCATCGCAACACGATGGTCAACGACGAGGGCGGAACCGACAACGAAGAGTTTCGCATCGCCGCCGTGAAGGATCGCGTGGACACGACGCTCCAAGTTTGGATGGGCCTGACGATGGGCTGTGCAAAGTGTCACAGCCACAAGTACGACCCGATCTCGCAACGCGACTACTACCAGTTCCTGGCCTACTTCAATCAGACGGAAGACGCCGACGACTACGACGAACGACCGAAGCTCGCCAC
>JAYTXB010000717.1:0-3140 GCA_043743205.1 Schlesneria sp. | reverse complement strand
GTTGATGCTTAACCATAAGGGTGAAGTCGCCGAATGCACGGGCGACAACATCTTCCTCGTGAAGAACGGTGTGGTGCGAACTCCCGGACCCGATGCGGGTATCCTCGAAGGGATCACGCGCAACGCGGTCATGAAGCTCGCGACGGAGGCAGGCTATCGTGTCGAAGAATGCTCGCTCACTCGCCACGATCTCTACGTATCCGACGAAATGTTTCTCACAGGAACGGCCGCCGAAGTCGTGGCCGTGGTGAGTCTCGATGGTCGCAAAATTGGATCGGGCGGGCCGGGACCAATCACGCGCGATCTGCTCGTTCGCTTCCAAGCCCTGACTCGCTCGGGAGCGTGACTCTGTCCCGTCGGCGGAGCGACGGGACTACAGTTGTCTCGTCGCTCCGCCGACGGGACCGCTTGTACCCTTCAAACTCAGCCGCGCGAGAGAATGGGGGGATGCTCAACTCCAATGCGAGTCATGAAATGGCTCGTCTATGTCGCTCGGGCACTCCCTGACCGAGATTCCAGGTGTGCCTCGATTCACGACTGCGATGGTCCACCCTCCTCAGAACGGATTCGTCATGCACGCAGCTTGGTTGTCGGTGTTGTTGTCTGTCACGGCGTTGCTCGGTGCGGACAATGCTGTTCGCAGCGTTGTCACGGTGAACGGGAAGTCGATCACGGCGGGGGATGTCGAGTTCGCGGCGACGACTCAGCAAGTGAAGCCCGAAGAACGTGCCGCACAAGAACCGCAGCTCATCGAGCGATTGATCGAACGGCAATTGGTCCGCGAGTTCCTCCTGCGGCGCAAGATTCAACCGCCTGCCGACGACGTGCAATTCCAGATTCAACACGCCGAGTCGGTCCTGAAGAAACTGGGCGAGGATCCCGAAGCCTTTCTGGCGAAGTTGGGCTATACAACCGAGAGGCTCAAGCAGGAACTCGGTTTGCCGCTCGCGTGGCAGGTCTATGTCCGACAGACCGTGACCACGCCGCAGATTCGCGAGTACTTTGAGCAACATCGTGCCGAGTTTGATGGGACGCAGCTGCGCGCCCGGCAAATCTTTCTCAAGCGAGCAGCCACGGCGAGCGAGGCCGACGTGGCTGCGCTGATCACTCGGATGAAGGAGCTTCGCGGCCAAGTCGTTGCGGGAAAATTGTCTTTCCCCGATGCCGCCAAACAATTTTCCGAGGCCCCCAGCCGCGAGCAGGGTGGCGATGTCGGTCGCTTCGGCTTTCGAGGCAAGCTTCCCGCGCCGGTCGCTCGCGCCGCGTTCGCACTCAAGGTCAACGACATCAGCGAACCGGTCGTCTCAACGTTCGGAGTCCACCTGATTCAAGTGACCGAACGTCAGCCGGGCGAACTGAGTCTCGAAGATGTCCGACCGCAAATTGTCGAACGTCTGTCCGAGCAACTCTGGACCGAGACGGTCTCCCGCGAACGCAAGACGGCAAAGATCGAGTTCTCGCAGAAGTAGCCTCAAAGCGACTCAGTTCGTCTTGCATCAAGGGGCTTTGAACTTCGTGACATCGTGATAGCGATATGTACCGCCGTTCTGTTGAGGGAGTCGGCGGAGGAAATTGGACGTGTACTCGACCAGCTCCGGGCCGACGCCAAACTCGATGCTGTGGATGTGGGCGCGTCCGCCGTTCAGGCGCTTGACCTTTTCCAAGTCCGATGGCGACATCGCCGGCTCGGCCGCATCGGTCAGAAAGAAGATCACATCGGGGTGCAGCTTCAGCGCCAGTTCTAGCGCCGGAAAGTGACTCGTCCCTGCACCAGGCTGGATGCCTGCGATCTGCTGCCGTGCGAGCGTCTTATTGAGCTCGGTCGCATACGTGAGGATTGGTTTGGAGTCTTGCTTGAGTCTCGCTTCTTGCTTGAGCCACACGATATGTGGTGTGTCGTCATAAAAGATGATGAGAAACTGCTGCTTCTCGTCCAACGACTGCAAGCTGGCCATCAGTTCCGACTTCGCGATCTGCATCGCGTTATGACTAGTCATGCTGCCGGACGCATCGACCACGAAGACGACCGTCATCCCGGCGTCGCTGACTCCGAAGAAGCCCGCGCCGAAACCGCCGCCCGGTGCGCCGCCACCGACAACTCCATCTTGAAAGCCGCGCCGCCCCGTCGCTGCGGGACGTGTTCCGCCGTTCGAGCCGCCGCCACCTTGAGCCGCTGCTGGCACGACGTTGGAAGGGAAATTCGGACGAGAGCCATTCGGAGACGCTCCTTCTGCGGTAGGCAACGACAGCGCGGCGGGCGGGGCTTCGTTTGTGACATTGCGAGTCGTATTGAGAACTTCGTTGCCCGCATTGGGTCCCGGCGCAAGATCACCGGGCGGAACCTCGTTCGGTGCTCCTTCGATCTGAGCGTCGGGACGATCTCCCCACGGGTTCGCCATCACCACGCCATCGTCGCGCGTGATGACCGTCGTGAACTCCGCTCGCCCCCGACCGATGCCTCCCCCCGAACCACCTTGGTAATTCATCGCCAAAATGAGCAACAGCACGCCATGAAACAACAACGAGAACAGATTCGGAACCACGCGCGACTGCGGCCGAATGTTCTGTCGGAGATATCTCGCGCGCAGCGTGGTTCTTGCCAAACTCATCCCGGCCTCTTCAAAAGCGGTCGATCCTTCAACTCGCGCGAACTCTAGGTCTCGATACAAATCGAGTCAATTCGAGTCGCCTTGGCAGAGTGATCGAGAGCTGGCACAAAAGAGGGATGGCAGAGCCGGAGTACGGACGAAGAACGCCAGAAGTTTCGTCGCCTGCAATCGTGCGTCCGTTCAGAACTCGATCTTCAGAACTTGCTTCTCGCGGAGCAGTCGCGATTCGATCCGAATGGTGTCGCGCACGAGTTTGGCCGCGCCAGGGACCGACACGCGGACTTCAACTGCTCCTTCGTTCACAGGAAACTTTTCCGTCGATTTGAATTTGATGACCTGCTTGTAGAGGTCCGTCCCAATCACCATGCCGGTCAAATCGCTGGCTCGATACTCGCGCAGAGTCTTCGGGAGTCGAACTTGAATCACGATCACGTACTGCTGGCCGGGATCGGGATCGCGCGGTTCGGTCCATGCCGAAAAGCTCCCCTTCGAGACGGCGAACGACGGAACGTTGATCGCGGGAAGACCGGT
>JAYTXB010000716.1:0-13501 GCA_043743205.1 Schlesneria sp. | reverse complement strand
CCTGACCTGAGGAACGCTATCCCAAGTATTGCTCACGTCGTGTAGTCGGCGTTCAGTTCGACGTACTCTTTCGTCAGATCGCACGTCCAGAAGCGAACGAACGCGGAGCCGTGCTTCAGTGGGAGATCGATCGTCGTCTCGCGGTTGTCTCGCAAACTGGACGAGACCTGCTTGGCGTCGAACGTGACGGGAGCGCCATCTTGGTAGAGCAAGAATCCGTTCACGACGAGCGACATGTCTTCTTCCTTCAGCGGGACACCAGCGTATCCCGCCGCCGACACGATGCGGCCCCAATTGGGATCGGCTCCGCAGATCGCCGTCTTCACGAGCGGGCTGTCGGCGATCGTCTTGGCGATCCGAAAGGCTTCGTCGCGCGTGCGGCAGCCGGTGACGTTCAGTTCGACAAAGTGAGACGCTCCCTCACCGTCGCGGATGATGTCGGTGGCCAGCTTCATCGCGACCTCATCGAGCGCCTGCTGGAACGCGGCGCGATCAGCATCGGTGGTGAGACCGACTCCCGCCGCTCCGTTGGCGAGCAGAATGACCGAGTCGCTGGTGCTTTCGTGGCCATCGACGCTGATGCAGTTGAACGAGTCTCTAACCGCGTGCGTGAGCATCCCCTGCGCGTCATCCGGCTTCAAAGCGGCGTCGGTCATGATGACGCACAGCATCGTCGCCATGTTCGGTGCGATCATGGCGGCTCCCTTGCAGGCTCCGCTGATCCGAATTTCTTTGTTGCCGAGCGTCACCGTCGCCGTTGCCTGCTTGGGAAACGTGTCTGTCGTCATCATCGCGCGGGCCGCATTGTGAAAGGCTTCGGGCGTCGAGGCCAATTGTTTCGCGGCTGCCGGGATACCCACCTGCAGTTTCTCCATCGGAAGGAACCGTCCGATGACGCCCGTCGAACAGACGAGCACATCCTCCGCCGAGGCCCCGATCTCCTGAGCGACCAGCGCCGTCATGGCCTGCGCGTCTTCGATCCCCTTCAGCCCCGTGGCGGCATTCGAGTTCCCCGAGTTCACCACGACCGCCCGCGCCGTCGCCCGAGGCAACCGCTCGCGAGACACCTTCACCGGCGACCCGCACACCAAATTGGTCGTAAACACCCCCGCCGCCGCACACGCCCGGTCGGAAACAAACAACGCCAAGTCCAATTTCTGCGGATCGGCCTTGATCCCACACAGAATGCCAGCAACGGAAAAGCCTTGAGGGAGAGGAAGCAGGTCGGTCATGAATTGGAACCTGAATGTCGTGAGAAGATGTCCTAGTTGTCCTCGTTCCCAAGCTCCAGCGTGGGAACGCATGTTCTTGAAGCTCCAGCTTCGTCTTCTCCGCGCCAAGCAGGAGAAGTCGAACCACCAGAGAGTCGCGGGAGTCACTCCTCCTCGTCTGCATCTTCACCTTCAATGTCCAATTGATCCGCTCCAACGGCAGGAAGCAACATTTTGCCCATTGATTGTTCGACAAGACTAAGCAGTGACTGTTTTCGGGTTTCGTAGAATCCAAAGAAATCGTCGTTACGCAAGCGTTCCGGTGAGATGAGATGACTCGCAAGTAAATCGTTAAATTCACCATCCGACAACTGCACTTGAGCGTGCTCTTGCAGTTGTCGCAGGTATTTCGATGGTGCTTTAGGGCCGATCATCCGGTTGGCCTTATACGAGATCGGTGTCTTGTTGATGATCGAGTTGAAAATGCGAGGCGAGATTCCCTGACCTTGACACCAGTCCTTTGGAAAGATGTGGTGGATGTCAATGTCGCATTCATCGCGATCGAGATCGACCATTCGGGCTTTCCAAAAAAAGTCCCTTGATCCTTGTCGCTGAAGTAACACGTAGATACCTCGATACGCGGCACTCGTGCGTGTCCGCAAGGTATCGAGACGTGATGGTTGAAAGCCCGCGTCGATTACTGTCGTCGGCTCGGGACTGTCCTGACCTTCGATCCAAAGAAGCAGATCTTGAAGATCAAGTGCGATCCGCGTCTCGACTGCACCGCCGTACAGTTCACCCATCACTCCGCACCAATACCAACGAGCAATCTTGTTGCGAATCACGGGCTCTAACCAACGCTCTCCCAAGTGAACCATCACCGTCGCAAGCGGAACCAATTGGCTGCGATACGGGAGAAACTTTGGATGATGAAACCCTTCCATCCGAAGAAAACGATCAGCTTCAACAAATCCGCTTTCCAACCCATCAGCCCATTGCTGGTAAGCCGAAAGTGACAACGACAGAACATGCTCGCGTTTCGCGGTGACAGTGGTGACCTCCTTACCAGAGCGACCAGCGGCCAAATCCGCTTTCCGTCGCTCATGCGAATGAAGCAGTGAAATGCCCTGCAAGAAATCGGTTGGCTCCAAATCTCGCAACAGATGTTTCGCTGACAACCGCTGATGTCGGCCTACAATCTTTACTGCGGCTCGGCCAAACCAGTCGTCTCGCAGATTCACTCCGTCGGCGGCGTATGTCGCCGTCACTAATTCAAAGACTGAAAGCGGCATTCCGCCGGTGTTGACCTTCTCGAAGACCAGACAAACGGCTTCCTTCGTAGTCTCCTTTTTCAATTCGATGAGAGGCAGTTGGTACTCCTTGAACGGATCAATGACGCGTTTTCGAAACTCCATGTACCGAGCGAACTTGGCTGGATCATGTGCCATCAGTCCGAGTTCCCAATCGTCCTTGTCAAGAATCCTTGAACACGGAAAACAGAATGCTGCGAACTCCTTCTCCTGCGTTCCGAGATCGAGCTTAATATCACGCCCGAAATTCGTTCGCAGCACCTTCGTCGCATCGACAGCAATCACGGCGTCTTCAAGCCCGCCAACATTTGATAGAGCCTTCTCGATGTCGAAATAGTAATACCTCTCAACCTCTTTTCCTTTGTCGTCTCGCGTCTTCACGGGCTTGGGAATTGCGAGTACCTGAGTCAGCGATGTCAGCCGTTGCTGCCCATCGAGAATCAACCGCTCGGCTTTTGACGAACCCGAGTGCAATTCGACTCCTTCAACCGGGCGAATTTGAAATCGTGCCTCGCCTCCCGTCTCCAGCAACATAACGCTACCAATTGGAAATGACCGCGCGATGCTCACCAACAGCGACCGAATGTGCGCGTCATCCCAAACCCATCCGCGTTGAAAGTCCGGCAGTTGAATCTTTCCTTCAATGATTTGTTCCAAGAGTTTGGCCAGCGCGGTCTTCGTTGAATCGAATGTCGTCATCCTGCAGGTTCCATCTAGTTCAACTTGCGATCATTTTTCGAGGACGTTTGTATGCTTGAACTTCGTCTTCTCCGCGCCAAGCCGGAGCTTGGTGAAAGTCGGTTCCCAAGCTGGAGCTTGGGAACCAGATGAACTCGATGCAACGTCGGCGGGCATCATCGCCCACACGGCAGCAGGCCCATTGTTTCGGGGAGGCCCGCCATCAGGTTGAGGTTTTGGATGGCGACGCCCGAGGCGCCTTTGATGAGGTTGTCGAGGCACGAGACGATCAGGACTTTGCCCTTCACGACGCGGACGGTGATGTCGCAGAAGTTGGTGTAGGCGCTGTCCTTCGTCGAAGGCAGATGATCGACGACTCGGATGAACGGTTTGCCTGCGTAGAACCGGCGGTACTCGGCGAGGAGTTCTTCCTGCGTGACGGGGCGTGTCGGTGTGGCGTAGATCGTGGCGAGGATGCCTCGATCCATTGGAACGAGGTGTGGTTGGAAGATCACTTCGACCGACTGGCCCGACACGGTGGAGAGGACTTGCTCGATCTCGGGCATGTGGCGGTGAGTGCCGACGCCGTAGATCGAGAAACTTTCATTGCACTCGGAGTAGAGCGTGTTCAGTTTGGGAGTCCGCCCGGCCCCGCTGACGCCGCTCTTCGCGTCGATGATGATGCCGGTTGGTTCGATCAGCTTGCCGCACAGCGCGGGAGCCAGCCCGAGAATTGACGTGCTTGTGTAACAACCGGGGTTCGCGACGAGGTCTGCGTTGGGGATCTGGTCGGCAAACAGTTCCGGCAACGCGTAGGGGGTCGATCCCAGTCGAGTCGGGTCGGTGTGAACGTGCCCGTACCACTGCGCATAGACGGCGGGATCGTTCAGCCGGTAGTCGGCACTGAGGTCGATCACGCGACATCCCGCCGCCAGGTACTCGGGGACGACGGCCATGCTCGCGGCGTGAGGCAGACAGCAGAAGACAAACTTCGCCCGCTCGGCAACTTGTGCGGGCTTGAGGTCTTCGCAGCGAATGTCGAGTCGCCCGGTGAGGCTCGGATGCACGGCCGAGATCAACGGCGATCCCTCCTGCCGCGACGTGACCGCCGTGACCTTGGCCTCGGGATGATTGACGAGAATCTTGAGCAGTTCGAGCGCCGTGTAACCGGTCGCTCCGAGGATGCCGACTGTAACCATGAGAACGAAGTCCTTTTCGAGAGGCGTCCTTATCTGAGGACTGGTCATCAATGCAATTGTGCGGGTATTCTGGCGAGCCGTATTCTGGCGAACAAGGCACACCTCCCCGCTCAATCAAGGAACCGTAATTGTGATCGCTGAAATAGAGATGAGTAACGTTCTGAGGCAGGTGGCCGACTGGTCGGAACAGGATCGAGTCGTTCTGGCACGCAGTATTTTGGCGACAGTGAGTCCGTCCGCGACTCGTTCAACGCGAGGCTATTCGGCGGACGAGGTCATCGCATTGTTGAAGATGCCACAACCCGCTCCGAACGACGCCGAGTGCCGCCGCATCGTTGAGGACGAATTGCTGCGGAAGCATGGTTCATGAAAGTCCTCCTCGATCTCAATGTGGTTTTGGACGTGATCTTGAATCGCGAACCTTGGGTCGCGGTTGCGAAGCAGATTTGGAACGCGCATCAGTCGGGTGTCATCGACGGGTGCTTGGCGGCGACCGAAATCACGAATCTGTTTTACATCGTCCGCCGAACTGCCGGTGAGCCGGTGGCTCGAAACGCCATGCAAGTCTGTTTGGCAACGTTCAACATCGAACCGATTGGCCAGCTGATACTCGAAGCGGCGGATCGTCAGCCCGGTCTCGATTTTGAGGACAACGTTTGCATTGCCTGCGCGGTCGCGGCTGCGGCGGACCTGATCGTCACGCGCGATCCGGCTGGCTTTACGCACAGCCCCGTAACGGCTGTTTCGCCCGAGGAACTGATGGCTCGCGTTGCATCGACAAATCCATGAGCCGTCGCTGCTTTGACCTTCTGGCGTAGACCCTTTCGTCGATCGAACACGTCTCGATTGCAATTCCATTCTCAAAGCTCAGAATGTGCCGACACTTTGGCTTCGGATTTGGTTCAGTCTGGGGTCGCTGATCGTGGAACCGAACACCCAACCCAACTCGTTTTGAGAGATATCAGACATCATGGCCAGTCCGGCAATCAACGTGGCGAAGCTGACGACAGATGCACTTCAAGCCGGGAACGGCCTTCTTCGACTCGCACCGACTTGGGTGCCTCGTTCGTTCCTGCAGCCCGGCAAGCGGCTGAAGCTGCATCCGGCCGACTACTATGCCTTGGGAACTCATCGCGGTGGGATTGATGAGCGTTGGTTCGGCTCGACCACGTTCGCGATGAACGACAACCGCGCGGACGACGAGGGGCTGAGCTACGTCGTGCTCGGGAAGAACCGCTTCACGCTGAAGGAGGCGGTCGAAGAGTGCGGTTCGGACATCGTCGGCCCGGCGATTTGGAAGAAGTACAAACGCTGGCCGGTCTACTCCAAGTTCTTCGACAACATGGGACCGATCCCGCACCACATGCACCAGAACGACAAGCAGGCCAAGCTCGTCGGTCAGGAAGGGAAGCCCGAGTCGTACTACTTCCCGCCACAGATGAACCAGATCGGGAACAATTTTCCGTACACGTTCATGGGGTTGGAGCCGGGGACGACGAAGCAGAACGTGATTGATGCTCTCGCCCGCTGGAACGATGGCGACAACGGGATTCTCGATCTGTCGAAGGCCTACCGCCTGCAACCCGGTACTGGTTGGTTGATCCCACCGTGCGTGCTGCATGCGCCAGGAAGTCTCGTGACGTATGAGCCTCAATGGGGTTCGGACGTGTTCGGGATGTATCAGTCGATGGTGGAAGGCCGCGCCGTGCCGAGGGCGCTCCTCACGAAGGACTTCCCCAAGAACAAGCACGACGATCTGGATCATCTGGTCGATGCACTCGACTGGGACAAGAACGTCGATCCAAACTTCAAGGACAACAACTACCTCGAACCGATCAACATTGGCGACACCGGCGGCGAAGGCTATCAGGATCGCTGGGTCGTCTACGGTCAAGTCGATGGCAAGCAGTTGTTCTCGGCGAAGGAGCTGACGGTCATGCCGGGAGCCAAATGTGTCATCAAGGACGGAGCCGCCTCAAGCTGGATTACCGTTCAGGGGAGCGGTCGCATCGGCAACATGAACCTGCAATCGCCCGTCATGATCCGCTTCGGCGCGATGACTGAGGACGAAGTCTTCATCACTCACAAGGCGGCGTCTGCCGGAGTCGAAGTCGAGAACACCGGAACCGAACCGCTGGTCGGGCTGAGATACTTCGGCCCCGACGCCTTTGCCGATTCCGTGCTGCCTCAAGTCGGCGACCACAAGAAATTCGCTGCGACAGCGGCAGCGGCTGGCAAGAAAAAGAAGAAGTAAGTCCGAGTCCCAACTAACGCGATCATTCGCTCGGCTCAATCGTGAGTCGAGCAAATGCCTCGGTTGTTTGTCGATCAGGAGCAAGCCATGTCCATCGCAACTACGACTCCCGTCACACTGGAAGAGTTTCTGAAGCTTGAGGCAGAAGCTCCGGAAGGTGTTTCTTTGGAGTTGATCGACGGCGAGATTGTGGAGAGGCCGATGAGTACGCGAAGCCCAAAGCATTCAGGAACACTGGCACTCGTAAGCACTCGGCTGTTGAACTGGCTTGAATCACAACCGGACATCGCCGGTACTGTCGCCACCGGCAACGTGCGGTGCCGCATTCAACATGATCCCGACCGGATTGTCGGGATCGACGTTGGTGTGTGGCTCGGCGAAGAGTTCGTTGAGCCTCCAACCAACCCGCCTCTGTACGATGCTCCTCCGTCTGTCGCGATTGAAGTTTTGTCTCAATCCGACACCTATGAAGATGTTTCCGACAAGCTCTGGCTTTACCTTTCCGCCGGGGTGCCTCAAGTCTGGATCGTTGATCCGAATTTTGAGACGGTCACGATTCACCGGCCTGACACCGATCCTCAGTTCTTTTCCGCGCGACAGACGCTGACCGCCGAGCCGGAGTTGCCGGGGTTCAGTGTGCCGGTCGCTCAACTTTTTCATGCCCGTTCTTCTTCAACCGCTTCGCGCTAGCAGGACTCTTTGATGAGCAACACGTTTCCCAAGCTTCACAACGCCATGTGGCCCGGCCTGGTTGGCAAGGGTTCTCCCGGTGCGGAAGATTTCATCTCGCTCGACCGAATGCTGGAACTGACGACTCAGGCCGAGGTCAACGGGCAGAAGTTTGATGGTGTGGACCTGTTCCTGTTCGATCCGCACATCAGCATCGACCTGAGCGACGACGACGTGAAGCGCATCGCCGACAAGATCGCCTCGAAGGGCTTGGCCGTTGGTTCAGTGGTGGCTCCTGTCTGGCCGGGGACGGTTGGCGACAGCGCGATGGGTGGGCCTGAGCAGCGAGCCAAGTTCGTGCTGGCCGTGAAGAAGGCTTGCCGAATCGCGGGCATCTTCAACAAGCATGGTGTTCGCCGATACGGCGTCATCCGCATCGATTCGGCGACAGGGCCGAGTCAATGGCTGGAGAATCCGGTGGTGGGAACAAAGACGATCGCGGCGACGTTTCGTGAAGCGGGGATCGTCGCGGCGGCTCATGGCGAACGACTCGCGGCCGAGGGAGAAATCTGCTGGGCCGGGATGCACTCGTGGAAGAACATGGTGGACCTGCTGGAAGCGACCGACATGCCGGGCACGGTTGGTTTCCAAGCCGATCAGGCTCACACGTATCTGTACCTCATGGGCTACAACGCTCCCGATCATGCGCTGCTGAAGGAAGGCTATTCGCAGGCGGAGTTCGATGCGGCGTACACCAAGATGACCGACGCCTTGCGTCCGTGGACGATCGACTTCCATGTCGCTCAGAACGACGGCACCGTGCATGGCTCCGGCTCGCACGACAAGACCGGACGACACTGCCTCGCCGATGATCCGAAGGGGAAACTCGACATCACCGCGACGGCAGGCTACTGGTTGAAGGGTGCCGCCGACCGAGGCATGCGCCACATCTGTTGGGACGGCTGCATGTTCGCGAACTCCACGCTCGAAGACCCGAAGACTTGGAACACGATCCTCGGAGCGATGATCAAGGTCCGCGATGCTCATGGGTGGTGAGCGTAACGACAATTTGAAAAAGTAGGATGGGCACCTTGCCCGTCCAACATCGCGGAAGACGGACGGCTTGGGAGGCCATCCTACAAATACTCAACGGGATGTTGCCTCGTCGTCAAAGAGCGCCAGCTCGCAAGCAGATTCATTCACTCAAGTTCATCAACTTTGGAAAGGCACTACTTTCATGGCAAAACCACTGAACATCGGCATGGTTGGTTATGGCTTCATGGGGCGGACGCACTCGAACGCATACAACCGAGTGACGAACTTCTTCGACACGGAATACAAGCCCGTACTGAAGGCGGTCTGTGCGCGGGACGCCGAAAAGGTGAAAGGCTTCGCTGATACATGGGGCTACCAGTCTGTTGAGACCGACTGGCGGAAGCTTGTCGAACGGAAGGACATCGATGCCATCGACATCTGCACGCCGAACAACCTCCATCACGACATCGCGATCGCGGCGGCGGCCAATGGCAAGATGATTCTGTGCGAGAAGCCCCTCTCGATGAATACGGCCGAGGGTGAGGCGATGTGCCAGGCGGTCGAGAGCGCGAAGGTACTGAACACGGTCTGGTACAACTACCGCCGAGTTCCCGCCGTCACGTTTGCGAAGCAGCTTGTCGATTCCGGCAGGCTCGGACGAATCTTCCATTACCGCGCAAACTTCCTCCAAGACTGGACGATTTCGGCAGACCTGCCTCAAGGCGGAACGGCACTCTGGCGTTTGGATGCGGCAGCGGCCGGAAGCGGTGTGACGGGTGACCTGCTTGCTCACTGCATCGACACCGCCATCTGGCTGAACGGCAGCGTGCAGAATGTCACGGCAATGACTGAGACTTTCATCAAGGAACGAACGCACACGCTGACTGGCAAGGTTGAGAAAGTCGGGATCGATGATGCGTGCGCGTTCCTCTGCCGGTTCGGCAACGGTTCGCTCGGGCTATTCGAGTCCACACGTTACGCCCGTGGTCACAAGGCTCTCTACACGTTCGAGATCAACGGCGAACACGCCTCGATCAAGTGGGACTTGCACGACCTGCATCGCCTCCAGTGGTTCGATCACAAGGACGAGGGGAACCTGCGCGGCTGGCGTTCGATCCACGTCACCGACAGCGATCACCCTTACATGAACAAGTGGTGGGTACCCGGCCTGCAAATCGGTTACGAACACACGTTCGTTCACCATGTCGCTGACTTCCTGGAAGGAGTCGCCAAGGGTGAGTCCGTCAGCCCGACTTTCCGACAAGCCTTGGAAACGCAGAAGATTTGCGATGCCGTGCTGAGCAGCGCGAAGTCCGGCAGTTGGACCGATGTCGGATAGCGTTTGACCCATCGGCCGCTATAATCCGCCGCACGATTGAAAAACACGGGCGACCTGCGAGTTGCCCGTGTTTCGTTTTTTCTACTCGAACTCACCCGCCTCACGGCCAGCATGTGTCCGTAGTGGAGTCATAGGAGTCCAGCATGGACCGACAGCCGATATCTCGTGAAGGTTATGAAAAACTGCGGGAAGAGGTTCGCCATTTAGAAGATGTCGAGATGCCGAAGATCACCGAGGCGATCGCCGACGCGCGCTCTGAGGGGGATCTGAAAGAGAACGCCGAATATCACGCGCAACGCGAAGCGCAGGGCATGACTCAGGCCAAGATCAATCAACTGAAGAGTAAGCTCAACGATTGCTACATTGTGGACCGGGCGAGCCTCCCTAAGGGAGTTGTCACTTTTGGATCGCGAGTGACAGTGAAGGATCTCAGCGATGGAACGACTGAGCGTTACGAATTCGTTGGTCCTGGCGAAGAGGACTATTCCGGAGACGTGATGAAGATTCTCACAACCAGTCCGTTGGCGACCGCCATGATGAACAAGAAAGTTGGAGACACCGTCGAAGTTGCCGTCCCACGAGGGACATTGCGTTATGAAGTCATCTCGATTGATGAAGGTTCCTGACACGCATTTCGGTTGATGGGGGCTTGCCGTTTCCGTGAGTGGCATGCCACCCCGCCCTTGAGAGTTGTGCAGAGTGCTTTCTCGGGGGATCCCCGGCTCTTGTCCTCATCAGCTCGGAATTAACAGCCCGTTGAAAAAGCGATTTGAAGTAACCCGCAGTGTGAGCGAGGGACGTATTTCTCGAAAGTTTTGCCACAGCACCGTCCCTCGCTCACGCTGCGGGTTACTTTTTCAACGGGCGGTTAAGAGAAGAGGGTTGTGAGTGGTCGGTGCCGAGTACCTACGGGACTGGCCTGCCGGAATCACTGAATGCCACAATCGAGTCTAAATGAGTGAGCCAGAGAAAAGGTCAACCGATGTCGTGGGCCGCGTATGCCAGCCAGCTTGCAGAACAGGCAAAACGTGCTTCACGGCAGTTGGCGACGGTGACTGGTGCGCAGAAAAATCGCTGGTTGTTGCGTATCGCCGACCTGCTAGTTCAGCACGAGACGACGCTGCTTGCCGAGAACGGTCGCGACCTTGCGAAGGCTCCGGCATACGGACTGACCGGAGCGGCTGTTGATCGTTTGCGATTAACTCCCTCGCGTTTGTCAGGGGTCGCGGCTTCATTGCGCGATGTTGCGTTGTTGCCCGATCCCATTGGAGAAGCGCTCGAGTCGTCCGTGCGTCCCAATGGTTTGCGCGTCAGCCGAGTTCGAGTTCCGTTGGGAGTCGTGTTCTTCATTTTTGAATCTCGCCCCAACGTGACAGTCGATGCTGCGTCGCTCTGTGTGAAAAGCGGAAATGCAGTGATCTTGCGTGGAGGCAAAGAAGCACTTCACAGTAATCTCGCTCTGCATCGCATCATTCAGGAGGCACTGATTGAGTGCGGCCTGCCTGAACATTCAGTCCAATTGGTGCAGTCGCCAGAACGTGACATCGTCGGTGAGCTGCTCAAACTCAGTGGTCAAATCGATGTGACGATCCCACGCGGTGGCAAGTCGCTGATTGAGCGAGTGATAGCCGAAGCGACAATGCCTGTAATCAAGCACTATGACGGGGTCTGCCACGTCTATGTCGATCGTTCTGCAGACATCGAGATGGCCGTGAAGATTCTGCGAAACAGCAAATGCCAACGGCCAGGGGTCTGCAATGCCGCTGAGTCGGTACTGATTCACCAAGAGATCGCGGCAAAGTTCCTGCCACCGATGGGTCGGATGCTCGCGGCGGAGCAAGTCGAACTGCGTGCCTGCGAACAGACCCGACAGTTCATTCCCACCGCGAGCATTGCTTGCGAGCAGGATTACAGCACCGAATACCTTGACCTCATTTTGTCCGCCAAGGTTGTTGAAGGGATTGAGGAGGCGATCGACCATATCGAGCGTCACGGCTCTCATCACACTGAGACCATCGTGACGAGCGACTATGCCGCAGCCAATCGGTTTACGGCGGCGGTCGATTCGGCAGCGGTCCTAGTCAACGCCAGCACACGCTTTAACGATGGTGGAGAGTTGGGGCTGGGGGCCGAGATCGGAATCAGTACGGACAAGTTTCATGCGCGCGGTCCATGTGGACTGCGCGAACTGACCTCTTACAAATGGGTGGTGCAAGGCTCGGGGCAGACTCGTGAATGACTCCTACTCATCCAGAGCCTGCTCAGCGTGTTGAATGTTCCGGCCAGTCTGCTTGACTGAATTGGATCACGAGCGGTGCTGTTCCCGTTCTCCTAAACGGCCTCACCCGTTTTCGGTTAACGTTGAACGGCCGGTCCACCAACAGAACTGATGAGAGCCCGAGATTTCCGTGAAGCGATGAATGAGGTTAAAGATGAGCGAATCCCTCAGTCATTCCGAATGTGACGCGCTGTTGCCAGCCAATCAAACAGAGACGATTTCCGTGCCGGAGCCTCGCGATCCGATTTCGGCGTCCGAAGCCGAAGCGGACTGGAAACCGCACACTTTTCACGAGCCTACGCCGCTTCCAACGGAAGCGATGACGTTCCTGAGAACGCTTCAGGAAGGTCTCTGCCAGCGGTTGGAGCGCCGGTTTCATTCGCTGCTAGGCAAAACAGTCTACTTTCGCTCCGTGGGACTCGAAGCAGTTCGGTTTGAGAAGAGCAATACGCAGGAGTTGACTCTTACTTGCCAACTTTCTCGTTCATCAAGTTCAGCACCGTGGCGGGTTTCATGGGAGCGAGAGTTGGCTGTGTACGTCATTGAGTCATTGCTAGGTAGCGAGGGGGGCTCAGCATTCCGTTCTATCGACGAGCCTCCGTCGGAAATCGAAAGCCTGCTTTTTTGCAAGCTTTGCAGGACGTTTCTGAGTGCATTCGACAACACGAAGTCTGCCGCCAGCCTTGATCAGTCACAGTCAGCGGCTTGGAAATTCGATCCCACGGTGGTTTCTCTGGAGCTTGGTGGGACCGCGTACATTCACGCGAGTTTTCAGATGACTTGCGAGTCTCGTCGCGGGCTTGTTCATTGCTGGTTGCCTTCGGCAAGTGCTTCGGAGTTTGATTCCGCAACCTCAGCATCATCGGCAAGAACCTCGTCTGTGGAATCACGAGCATTCAATGAGAGCCACACTCGTGATCTGGCTCGATCAACTAAGATCGAGATCGCGGCGGACCTTGCGCACCTCAAACTTCGGGCTGCGGAAGTTTCAGGATTATCCGTCGGCGATGTGCTAATGACAGATTTGAATCAGTTCGATGATGTCCTGCTCAGACTTGGTCAGCGGGAGTTCTCTCGGGGCGCAATTGGAACACTGGATGGAAACAAAGCAATTCGACTTTCAATCTCGGTTGATTCGGTCGCCGATTGAATCCAAACGCCGCCGAGCATTGCGAATTCGATTTTGATAAGCCCATTGCGACTCAGGTTTTTGACGTGCCGTCTGTTCTCGACCCGTATCGCTCGTTTACCTTCTGTCGATGTGCCTGAACGTGCGGGTGTCACAGCGGTTTCGCCAACTCCTTGACGGAACGCAAGTTCCGGGCTAATACTATCCGCCACATTCTGTTTAGAACCTGCGCCGCCGGTGGGTATCCTCGAGTGCGAACTCGGCTAGGGCAGGTTTAGTAGGTCTTGTTTTCGGGGAGTTGCCAGCAATCGAAACCACGCATCGAATCAATGAGCAAATCAGACTTTCGCCGATCCGCGTCGTCGATCACGAGGGAAAGATGCTTGGCGTCATTCCCAC
>JAYTXB010000715.1:0-1863 GCA_043743205.1 Schlesneria sp. | reverse complement strand
CGCGCCGGACGCGCACGAAATCATCGCAGGGAGCATCGACAAGAGCTTCCGTCGCTGGACCGCACAGAAGGTCAGCCTGACGACCGGTGAAACGAAGGCCCCCGAATTGAAAGCGGCCGAAGCGGTGACGGCTCTCAACGCGATCACACTCGCCGCAGAACAGCCGGTGTCGTCACTCGCGTTCGACAAGACTGGCCAGCGGCTGGCGATCGGAGCCGGCGCGTATCGCGTCGCGGGATCGCTGCAACTGTGGGACATCGTGAAGCGCGAGAAGCAGTGGCAGTCAGAAGCGTTTGCGTTCGGTCTCCCTGCTGTGGCGTTCTCTCACGACGAAAGCCGTCTGCTCGTCGGCAACTTCGCAGACAACTTCCTCAAAGTGTTCGACGCGACTGATGGCAAGAAGCTGAAGGAACTGCGCGGACATCGCTCGAAGGTTCACGGGATTGCGTTCTCGCCCAGCGGCAAACAGTTCGCGACGGCGTCGCTTGATCGAGACCTCAAGCTGTGGGATGCGACAACGCTGAAAGAGATCAAGACGTTCGTGGGGCATCAGGACTATGCGTTCTCGGTGGCGTTCTCACCTGACGGATCGAAGCTGCTTAGCGGTAGCTCCGATCGGACCGCGCGACTCTGGAGCATTGAGACCGGCAAGGAGTTACTCCAGTTCAAAGGGCACTCGTCGGGCGTTCAACAGGCGGTCTTCTCGAAGGACGGTGTGTGGGTCGCAACGGCAGCGGGAGACGGCACGGCCCGCGTTTTTGAAGCGACCACCGGCGACTATCGCTTCACACTGCGCGGCCATCGCAACAAAGTCGAATCGGTCGCGTTCTCACCCAACGGCAAACGGCTCGCGACCGCCTCGTCCGATCGCACGATCCGGCTGTGGGACGCGAGCAGCGGTGCCGAGTTGCTCAAGCTAACTCAAGAAGGGACCGTCCGCAGCGTGCTGTTCTCACCCGACGGCAAGCACCTCGCGAGTGGTGGCGACGTCAAAACAGTGAAGCTGTGGGATGTCAGTTCGCTCTCGCCGTGAGTTGATCTCAACCATGCAACCGAGTCGTAGGATGGGCACTCTTACCCGTCCGTTCTTTCCATCATTCCCGTGTTGCCGAAAAGCAGGACGGGCAAGAGTGCCCATCCTACAACTTGTTGGTCTTGTGCTACGGCGTCGGCTTGACGGTGATGAGCGAGCGGAGGCTTTGCACGGGGACGCACGATTTGAAGACCATCTGCGGGTCCATCGTGGTGTCGTCTGCCTCGGCCTCTTCAGCGTCACCCGCTTTCGGGGCGGCGGGTTTCTTCGGAGCGACGTTGGCGAGATCGGCATCGAGCTGGGCGAGGTCTTTCCGTTGAGTCGGTCGCGCGACACCGGCGACTCGGCGCGGACGGCCGCGTGTGGCAGCACCTCCCGAGTAAAGCGTGTATGTGCGACTGACTTGTCCGATGACTTGGCCTTGCTCATTGAAGACCGGCCCGCCACTCGACCCTTGGCCAAAGTCGGCGGTGACGTTCATCCACAGCACGGAGTCTTGGTCGCGCTCATAGTTCGCGACGTGACCGCTCGAAAAATAGAAGAAGCTGTCGCCGGGATGAGCCACGATGCGCACGGTCGATCCCGGCAGTGCATCCTCGGCCAACGGCAGCGGCTTCAAGTTTTTGGCGTCGATGCGGAAGAGACACGTGTCGGTCAGCTTGTTCGCGGCAAGCAACTCCGTCACTGGGTAGATTCGTTTGTTCGAGTCCATCACGATCACGGCATCGGCGGTGTCTTCGTTATCGAAGACATGGCAGCTCGTACTCAGCACGCCGTCTTCCGTGACGGCGAAGGCGGTCGCGAGTGAAGTCTGCCAGTTCTCGCCGTCC
>JAYTXB010000714.1:0-1768 GCA_043743205.1 Schlesneria sp. | reverse complement strand
CGTGCCGATCCTGCGCGACTTTTGATTGCTGTGCGCCAAGGCCGCCTGTCGCTCCACGACAACGCCACCTTGAATTGGCGACGACAAGGTTGCGTTCGCTCTGGATTAGCAACCCGTTGAAAAAGTAACCCACAGCGTGAGCAAGGGGACGGTGATGGTGTGAAACTTTCGAGACATACTTCCCTCGCTCACGCTACGGGTTTCTTCAAATCCCTTTTTCAACGGGTTGATGATCGAGATCACGTTTGTTGCTCGCGGCTCGGCGACCTCGCGCTCGCGTCCCCCTTTCTTCGACGGGAAGCGATCCCTGACCCGGCTTAAACTGGGGCATCTTGAGCGGATGACTCATGGCCGTGCGAGAAATGAATTAGCGAATCCAAATTGAAGAGTCGTTCCGAACGACATCGCTGAACAAGGAGTTTGCCACGAGATGCACAACCAATTGATTGCCTCGCTGTTTGAAGAGTTGGCCGCGCTGTTGGAGATTCAGGGAGCGAATGCCTTTCGCGTGCGAGCTTATCGCAACGCGGCGCGCACGCTGGAGAATCTGTCCGAATCGGCGGCTGACATCGTGGCAACAGCCGGTCGCAGCCTGACAGAACTCGACGGCATCGGTCAGGATTTGGCCGACAAGGTCAAAGTCATTGTGCAAACGGGTGTGCTGCCTCAGTTGGAAGAGTTGAGAGCAGAGGTTCCAGCGGGCGTCGTACAGATGTTGCGCATCTCGGGACTCGGCCCGAAAAAAGTGGCGACCCTGTTTCATGAGTTGGGACTCACCACTCTGGCCGATCTCAAAGTGGCCTGTGAATCGGGGCGCGTCGCCGAACAGAAGGGCTTCGGCAAGAAGACCGCGCAGTCGATCCTCGAAGGGATCGCGCACGTCGAAGAGGCAGGAAAGCGCGTCTCGATCTCCATCGCTCGCGCGTCGGCCGAGGCGATCGTCAGCGATCTCGCGCAGTTGACGGGGGTTTCCCAAGTGTCGGTCGCGGGGAGTTGCCGTCGGCGCAAGGAAACGTGCGGCGACTTGGACATCCTCGCCATCGCGGATGACTCGTCCGTTCCAATGGACCGGCTCGCCGAGCATCCGCTGGTTGAGAAAGTTCTCGCACGCGGCGAGACCAAGCAGCGCGTGCGACTGCGCGGTGGCCTCGAACTCGATCTGCGGGTCGTGTCCGTCGAGTCGTATGGCGCGGCGATGCAGTACTTCACCGGATCGAAGGAGCACAACATCGTCATCCGGCGGCGTGCTCAAGAACGAGGTCTCAAGCTCAACGAGTACGGTCTCTTTCGCGGTGACGAGTACGTCGCGGGACAAACCGAAGCCGACGTGTACGCGGCGGTCGGCCTGCCGTTCATCCCTCCCGAACTGCGTGAGAACCGCGGTGAGATCGAACTGGCGGAAGCAGGTTCACTGCCGCAGTTGATTGAGTTGGCCGACATTCAGGGGGATCTGCACATGCACACGACCGCGACGGACGGAGCGGCCACGATTCGTGAGATGGCCGAGGCGGCGCAGGCGCGCGGATTGAAATACATCGCGATCACCGACCACTCGAAGCGCGTCACGATGGCCAATGGACTCGATGCCACGCGACTGCGGCAACACTGGCGCGACATCGACAAAGTACGCGGCCAAGTGTCAGGGATCGAGATTCTGAGTGGCATCGAATGCGACATTCTCGAAGACGCGACGATGGACCTCGACGACGAAGTCCTCTCCGAAGCCGATTGGGTGATCGCCGTCTTGCACTACGGTTTGAAGCAGCCG
>JAYTXB010000713.1:0-3677 GCA_043743205.1 Schlesneria sp. | reverse complement strand
GCCCCACGGGTTGTGATCGCGGCCCTTGCCCTGTTCGCTCATCGGCATGCGGCCGAACTCGCCGCCCCAGATCACCAGCGTGTCGTCCCACAGGCCGCGGCGCTTCAAATCGGTGAGCAACGCGGCGACGGGGCCGTCGGTGCGGCGGCTCATCTCGGTGTGATTGCTGAGAACATCGTTGTGAGCATCCCAACCGTTCGTGTCGCCCGAGTAAAGCTGCACGAATCGGACGCCCCGCTCCAACAGACGCCGCGCGAGCAGACAGCGCGTGCCGAACTCGGAAGTGTTCGCGTCGTCCAAGCCGTAAAGTTGCTGAGTCTCCGCCGTCTCCTGTGTCAGATCGACGGCCTCGGGCGCGGCGGACTGCATGCGGTAGGCGAGTTCATACGACGCGATGCGGGCCGAGAACTCATCGGTCTCACCGTGTTCGTGCCAGTGTTTGCGATTGAGTTGCTGCGCGAGGTCCAACACGCGCCGCTGCTGTGATTCGGTGAGGCTGCTCGGACGATTCAGATTGAGGATCGGCGCGTTGCCGGGACGAACGGTCGTCCCCTGATAGCTCGCGGGCAGGTAGCCGCTGCCCCACGCAGGCGGTCCCCCTTTGATGCCGCCGCCGGGATCGGGCAGCACGACGAACGCGGGCAGGTTCTGGTTCTCGGTTCCCAACCCGTAGGCCACCCAACTGCCGAGGCTCGGCCGCCCCATCAGGATGCTCCCGGTATTCATCTGATAGACCGACTGCGGATGATTCACGCTGTCGCCATGACAACTTCGTAGCACGCACAGTTCGTCCGCGTGATGAGCGATCTCGGGGAGGAAGTCACTGATCTCCAGCCCCGACTCACCATGTTTGCGAAATGGTTTGACGGGACCGAGCAACGGATTCGTCGCCACCTTGCGGCGCGTCATCACCTTGCCGAATTCTTCGGGCAGAGGCTTGCCCGCCTGACGGATCAGTTCCGGCTTGGGATCGAACAGATCGACCTGACTCGGCCCGCCATGCATGAAGAGATAGATGACACGAGTCGCGCGCGGCACGACATGCGGCGGCCGAGGCATCATCGGCGACGCGGTTGCCGGAGAAGCCGCATTGGAAGCAGCGGTGGCTCGCCGTTCGTCGGCCAGCATCGCGGTCAACGCCAACGCGCCGAAGCCGCCTCCCGCTTCGAGCAGGAAACGGCGACGGGAGGATTCGAGCAGCGGCATTTGTTTGGTCATCGGCATCAGTGGACTCCAAGTCACACCTGTAGCAGCCCGTTGAAAAACTGTAGGATGGCCTTCTAGGCCGTCGTTTTTCTGCGGGAAATCGGACGGGCAAGATGCCCATCCTACGAATCGGGTTGGCTGGATTGAAGCCCGTCTGCCTCAAGGAGCAGGGCCATCGATCATTTCATCCCTTCCAAGATTCTGTGAAGTGATGCCCTGCCACAAAGCGAAGCCCCCTCACCCCAGCCCTCTTCCCCGAAGACGGGGGCGAGGGAACCGGAAGGGAGACTTGCCGATTGAAGGGTGGCGTCCTTGACGCGAAAGGTGCCCGTTGCGCAAGCGATGCTTTCGTGACTCGGTTGTCTCGCGCGGGTCGTCGGCTACACTGCATCCGCGTTGCCTGCCGTCGTTCGGATCGACAGTGGGCCTGTGACGCGAACTTGTTTCCTTATCGAGGTGCCTCTGCTTGTCATGGATTCCAATGCCATATTTGCCATCCTGCTGTTAGTCGCCGGGATCGGCATCTTGACTGCCGAAGTGTTCATCCCATCGGGGGGGCTTCTCGGCGTGGTCACGTTTGTCACGCTGATGTTCTCGCTGCTGTGCGCTTACCGTGCGTGGGGCACCTCACATCCCGGAGTCTTCTGGGCATTTTGCGGCGTACTCATGCTCTTGGTTCCCGTCGCGCTGGGGACCGCATTCTATGTGCTGCCGCGCACGGCACTCGGCAAGCGAGTCCTGCTCGAAGCGCCGACCTCCGAACAACTGACGCCGTTCTCGAAAGAGACTGATCGGCTGACCAAGCTGATCGGTCGGTTTGGCAAGACAGTCACGCCGCTGGTCCCCGGCGGGATGGTGCTGCTCGATGGCGAGCGTCTGCACGTCTTCAGCGAGGGAATGATTGTTGAGTCGGGGCTGTCGGTTGAAATCCTAGAAGTCCGCGGCACACGACTGCTTGTACGAACGGGTGAGCCTTCCCCCGGCAACGACCCTTTCGCGGCTGAAGCCACCGCCACGAGGCCGCTTGACTTCGAGTTTCCACAAGGCTAGACGTGACCCCGAGAACCAGCCCGCCGCGTGAGCGAGGGAGTGGCTCACCAGTAGATTGGACCGATTGTTCGCCGACCTCTGGCTCCTGACTCCCGACCTCTTCCACTACGAGACATCCATGCTTGTCCCCTTCGTGCTCGCTCAAGCGGGCTTCAGTCCGGCCGTGATCTTTGGCATTGCAGCCGTGTTGTTTGTGTTCGTACTGATCTTCGTCGCGATCTTTGCGAGGTTCATCAGCCTGTGGATTCAGTGCAAGATGACCGGCGCGGGGATCCCCTTTACGCATCTGATCATGATGACGATCCGCAAGGTCAACCCGTCGGTGATCGTGCGCGCCAAGATCACGGCGGTGCAGGCGGGACTGACCGAGGTTTATCCCATCAGTACGCGCGACCTCGAATCGCACTATCTGGCGGGAGGCAATGTTCCGAACGTCATTCGAGCACTGGTGGCGGCTCATCGTGCCAACATTGATCTCGACTGGCAGACGGCTCAAGCCATCGACTTGGCCGGGCGCGACATCCTCGAAGCGGTTCGCACCAGCGTTTATCCCAAGGTCATCAACTGCCCCGATCCCAAAAAAGGTTCGGGAACGCTCGATGCCGTCGCCGCTGATGGCATCCTGCTGAAGGCCAGCGCCCGCGTGACGGTTCGCACCAACCTGCATCAACTGATCGGCGGTGCCACGGAGGAGACGATCATCGCCCGCGTCGGCCAGGGGATCGTGCAGGCGATCGGTTCGACGGCCTCCTACAAGATGGTGTTGGAGAATCCCGAGATGATCTCGCAGACTGTGCTCAATCAAGGCTTGGAAGCTCAGACTGCGTTTGAGATCGTGTCGATCGACATCGCGGACGTGGATGTGGGAGAGAACATTGGTGCCCGGTTGTCGGCCGATCAAGCGGAGGCCGACATGCGTGTCGCTCAAGCCAAAGCCGAACAGCGGCGTGCCGACTTCACGGCGCGTGAGCAGGAAATGGTCGCCCTCGTTCAGAAGAATCGGGCTGAAGTCGTGCTGGCGGAAGCTTCAGTGCCGATGGCCATCGCGGAAGCGTTCCGTAATCGTTCACTGGGCCTGATGGATTACTACGAACTCAAGAACGTTCAAGCCGATACTCAGATGCGGGCCACGATCGCCGGAACTGGTAAATGATCGTGCGTGTCGGTCTTCCAAGTAGCCCGAAGTGTGAGCAAGGCCGTGCTGCCTGATGTTACTTCTGACTCAAACTTCGGGAGGCAAACTGCACGCCAGCAGGCCAGAAGTCGCGAACCCGTAGTACGAACGTGATCGAACAGTTCACCTTGGAACAAATCATGCCTCTCTGGATGCCCGACCCGCTGCTGGCCTTCGTTCCGGTACTGGCTGCCCTCCAGCTCGGCCAGATATTCGCACTCATCGTTTTTACGATCTCGGTCGTCAG
>JAYTXB010000712.1:0-3640 GCA_043743205.1 Schlesneria sp. | reverse complement strand
TCAAACCGGCGAGCCAACTGCGGTGAGGCAATGCTGTCGCGATCCCAACCGAGACGCATCTTGACCGTGACCGGGATGCTCACGGCGCAGACGACTCGTTCGACGAGACGACTCGCCCCGTCCGCATCGCACAGCAACCGCGCGCCGCCCCCTTGCCCGTTCACTTTGGCCATCGGGCAGCCCATGTTGAGATCGACGCCCGCGTACCCGTGAGCCTCCAACCACACGGCCGCTCGGACCAGATGCTCTTCGTTCCCGCTGAAGATTTGTACCGAGAGTGGCCGGTCAGCGGGATCGGTCTCGATCAGGGCGAGCGAGTGAGGATTTCCAGAGACGAGCTGCGTCGCGTGAACGAGATCGGTCGTCGCGAGGCCGAGTCCACCGAGTTCTCGCAACGCACGGCGAAACGCCAGATGGGTGTATCCAGCCAGTGGGGCGAGGCAGTAGCGCGACGGAATGAGTCGCTCACCAATGGTGAACGAGGACTCTTTGGCAGCGGTTGTGAAATTGGCGGGAGCGGTCGAGAGCATGATGGCATTCGTATGTAGCGACCGGGATCAGGCATGGCCAGAAAGACGATAAAACGGAGCCAAGTTCAGATCGCTACTGATCCGCGGGCAGTTTCACCGTGAATGTCGTTCCCGCATCGACCTGGCTTTCCAGAGTGATGGTGCCTCGGTGAGCGTGCACGATGGATTGGCAGATGCTCAGGCCCAGCCCATTGCCGCGCGCCTCATTGCTGCGCTGGCGAGCCTTGTCCACCTGATAGAAGCGATCAAACACACGTGGAACGGACGTGGAAGGGATCCCGACGCCGGTGTCCGACACCGCGAGAACGACGACGTGTTTTTGATTGTCGCGATGCAAGCGGATCGAAACGGAACCGCCCGCCGGGGTGAACTTGATCGCGTTATCGACGAGATTCGTCAGGAGTTGACGCAACTGACTCGCATTGCCTGTGATTGTTTGCGGTGAGATGTCGCTGGCACGCAACGTGACGCCGCGAACTTCGGCCACCGGGTCGAACATCTCCACGGTCTTTTCGATCAGCCTGTGCAATGCAACAGGCTCGCGCAGGGGATCGATTTCACCGGCTTCGCTCTGCGCGAGTTGCAAGAGTTGATTGACGAGTTGCCCGAGGTGGCGACATTGATCTTGCAGCAGAAACAACGTCTCTTCGTACTCACCCGCCGTGCGCGGCTTGTCGAGTGTCACTTCGACCGCGCTTTGGATGGCGGCGAGCGGAGACCGGAGTTCGTGTGCGGCGTTCGCCATGAAGTCACGATTTTTGGCGAGATGCTCGGCGATTTGATCGAGGAAGGTATTGATCTTGGTCGCCATCTGATCGAGTTCATCACCGACGCCGCGCACCTGCAGCCGCTCGTCGAGATGACTCGGGCGGAGCCGTTCCGTCGTGCGAATGATCTGCTGCAACGGCTCGACGGCGCGTGTGGCCAGCAACAGTCCCCCGATCGGAGCCAGCAGAAAGACGAAGAACCCGACCGGGGCGAGAATCCGCGTCAGGCGGTCAACATCCTCGCTGATGAACTTGGTGGGCGTCCCCACGCGGATGAAGTCTTTCGGCAGACCGGGACGGTCCAGTTGTCGCTCGATCGAGCGGTACTCGTCCGATTCCCAAACGTTGTGGCCACCGCTCGATCCGACGAGTTTTTGTAGCGGCTGCGGCGGCGCATTGGCACTGGCCCAGATGATCTCCTGTCGGTCGTCGTTCAACCAACGAATGTGCCAACCTCGTTCGCGATGGCCCTCGGCCTTACGCTCCATCTCAGCCACGATTTGATCGCGGTGCGGATGAAAGGCTTCGATCGCCAGCAGCAATTCGCGGACTTCGTGGTCGAGCGTCGTGTCGGTCTCCAAGACCAGATAAAACCGCAGCGACTCACGCACTGAGAACAAGGCGATGACCACGACAATCAAGACCACCAGAGTGTTCCAGGCCGCGAGGCGAACCCTGAGCGACCGCAGAAAGATGAATGATCGGAGGAGTGTGGCGGCTGGCATGTCGATCTGTTCCGAATGTTCAGATGGCGTGCTCCTCGATCAAGACAGAGAGCGCGACGGACTGTTGGACCAACGTGAGATCGCGGCTGGTCTTCGCTAATACCTCTCGCAGGTAAAACTGAGGCATTTGCATCGTTTAACCGCGCGGGCCACACCCCGCGCGTCGATCGAAAAAACAGGCTCGAATGTCACTCAAAGCGAGAGGCGTGGCCGACGCGGTTAAACAAACAAACCGGGCATTCTCAAAATGCGGGATTCCTACTTCGCATAGTCCTTCGACAACCAAGCCCGACGCCGCAACAGCGAACGAAGAAAGGCGAGATCATAATGGGGCCTCGTAGGAAAAAGTGGGGCAAGTTCCAGGATGCGAGTACGGTAGGTGGGGCCTGAGGTGAACGCAACGACAGGGCGTGGGGACCGGATTGGGACGACTGCACCCGATATCGGACTACCGTTGAATGACGGCGAGAGTCAGCCAGGCAGTCGCTCGACCGTCTCGTGGAGCACTTCTATAATCCCGCCCCGTTGCGACCGCCGTACTTTCGAGTCTAGTGAGCTTGAGACCTGCCATGTCTTTGGAAATCGTTCCCTTTCCCCATCCAGCTCTACGTTGGAAATCCAAGCCGATCAAGACGATCGATGCCGATCTCGAACGAATCACGGACGAGATGTTTGACCTGATGTACGCCGCGAAAGGGATCGGCCTCGCCGCGAATCAGGTCGCGCTGCCGTATCGAATGTTCATCTTGAACCTCGCTGGAGACGCGGCCGAAAAAAGCGAGGAACTGGTCTTCATCAATCCACGCTTCATCCGTCGCAGGGGAACGGTCGAAGGGGAGGAGGGCTGCCTGAGTTTTCCGGGATTGTATGCTCAAGTATTGCGGTCCTCGAAGGTTGCCATCGAGGCATTCAATTTGAAGGGAGAGTGTTTCGAATACGCCCTGGATGAACTCGCCGCACGCGCCGTGCAGCACGAAAGTGATCACTTGGATGGAGTCCTCTTCATTGACCGGATGGTCGAACAGGACAAGCTCGACAAAAAACATGTCGTTGCGGACTTTGAAGCTCAGTACCGACGCTGGCAGGCTGAGGGGCGATATCCCTCCGACGAAGAGGCGCGTCGCCAACTGACGGAGTTGGAACAGTTGTGAGTCTGCACGCTGATCCCTCGCGCGCAGGATCAATGACGAGTTGGTAGCGTGGGCTAACGACCGCTACAACCTGTTCCTCTGGCCGCTGTGGTCATCAGGTTTCCGTGCGGGTTCTTGATTCGGCTGCGGAGAGTGCATCATAAACCGAGCGCTGCCGGGTTCTGAGTTCACGCGCCGCCAGTCGCTAGTGGTCGGCGGACTCTCACTGTTCGGGCTGAACTCCGCTGATTTGTCTGCGCTGCGTGCCGCCGCTGCCGAGCAATCCGCCGACTCCAGGTCCGACTCAACTTCGAGTCGAATAGCCGCCCAGCACCGACCTCACTCGTGCGTGTTCATTTTTCTGTTCGGTGGCCCCAGTCATCTCGACCTGTGGGACATGAAGCCGGACGCTCCCGCTGAAATTCGTGGTGAGTTTCAACCGGTCGCCACCAATGTTCCCGGCATCCATCTCTCAGAGCATCTGCCGC
>JAYTXB010000711.1:0-1280 GCA_043743205.1 Schlesneria sp. | reverse complement strand
GCGCGAGGTGAGGTTGGGGGCGACGGCGACCAGAGCGGAGAGCGTTCCGGCAGCGAGACCCCATAGCAGGACGAAAGCGTTTTCCCAAAGGACGAGCGCAGCGACTTGGCTCGCGCGGTAGCCGACCGCTCTCAGCAGGGCGAGTTCGCGTTGGCGTTCGAGGACATTGCGCAGCATCACCGTCGCGAGGCCGAACGTGCCGAGCAGCAGCCCCAAACCGCCGAGCGTTTGAAACGTCGAGAGGTACGTGTTCTGAACCGACAGGAACCGCGCAAGCCGATCACCGACCGGCTCCGCGTCGAAGCCGTAAGCTGACAGTTCCGTTTCGAGCAACGTGGTGGCAGCGTCGGCGAGTTGGGGTGGGACTTCCATCAGGAAGTAGCGGAAGCCTTTCTGTTCGGGGAACAGCTTCAAAAAGTCGTCTTCGCTCATCACGAGGACGCCTTGGAAGACGCTGTCCTGAAACATCCCGCTCACCTTGAGTTGATGCTGCGGCTGTTCTTCGTTCGGGATCGCGATCGTCTGACCAACCTGCTTGTGCAGCGAGAACATCAGCGTGTTCATATCGCCGAGAACAGGGAAGGGTTGAGGGTGGAGAGTGGAGGGTGGAGAGGCAACAGAGGAGCCAGCGGTGGACGGGGTGGTTTTCTGCCCCTCAACCTTCGACCCTCCACCTTTAGCCAGCGCCTGCCACGAGCCGCCGCCCATGAACGACGGCGCGAAGGCGAAGCGGCCTTCTTCGATCAGCGAACGAGGGACTCCCAGAATCGTGGGGACGCGCGTTTGATAGACGTTCAGACAGCTTGCCTCTTCGCCCGGCTTCACTCGAATGGGAACGACCTTCATTGAGCCTTGTTGAAGTGCGTCCAACACCTTGGCTCCGGGTGAGCCGGGCTGGGCCTCGATCTGCAATTTCTGGTGGCCTTCCGCTGTGTTGAGGTCGTAGAGGATCGGGATGCTCGATTCGGCCACCAGCGTGAAACCGCCGTTGCCCGATCTCTTGTCGAGCCGCTCGCCCGAGGGGTCTCGTCGGAAGGCGGCGACAGTGACGATGAGGAACGTGGCGGTCGCGATGAGGCCGGCGGTCATCACGCTGCGGAGTCGTTGGCGTGAGGCGTTACGCAGGCCGAGAAGCCGGAGGGACGCAATCGCGGCTGTAGGATGGGCACTCCTGCCCGTCCTGTTTTCACTGTGACTCGTCGTCGAGTCGGATGATCGGTCAATCGCCAAAGCCAGACGGGCAGGAGTGCCCATCCTACGGCCATCTGACAACCACGCCG
>JAYTXB010000710.1:0-5899 GCA_043743205.1 Schlesneria sp. | reverse complement strand
GCAGTGCCACTCGCGTTGTCATCGGCTCCGTTGTGGATGTAACCGAACGGCCCGTTGCTATTCGTGGCGTTGCCGCGACCGACGTGATCGTAGTGTGCTCCGATCACAATCACTTCCGATCCGACCACCGGGTCTGAACCGGGCAACACCGCGAGGACGTTGCGATAATCGGGAGCAAACTCCTGCAACCAACTGCTCGTCCCCGCCGGTTTGATTCCCGGCACTTTTCTCAACTCCGTCTGCAAGTACGCCGCCGCCGCTTTGCCACCATTTGCTCCCGCTTCGCGTCCCTCGAAAGCGTCGCTCGCCAACGTGGAGCAGTGCCGCTTCAAGTCGGCAATCGTGACTCGTTCGAGTCCCCGCGCCACAGGTGTCTCGTCATCTGCGTGCGAGGCGTTCGTCGTGAGACAGATCATCGTCAAGATCATCAATGCGAATCCGCTCTGCGCGCGACAGTGCTGACGCCTTGAGCCATGCTGAGCCTCGATTGGACATCCTGCCTGTGATCGTTCCATGATGTCGCCGTGACGTTGTGAAGTTTGAAATGCGATGGCCAGCGTGTTCAGACAATCGACTATGCTTCAAGCGGTAAGAATAGACGCGGCGGGTCACATCGGTTTACGCATCGTTTACGGTAGTCTTGTCGCTCCGCCAACAAGACCACCGTAGACGCCTGCATCAATTTCGGCCGTGTGAGGTCTATCGACCGTTCTCACTCCGTTTCCCCAGCATTCAGAAATGACACGAGCGGCGAGACTCTTCCGAATCTCGTCGCTCGTGATTTTTGTGAGACGCGCCTATTTGTAGCGCCGTGCCAAGGACCGGCTTCGCTCAGACCAACGCGGGGACAGCCGCGCCCGCCTTGCGTTTCATCAGCGTGACTTGATTGCCCGTTTCGTTGTAAGAGACTTCGTCCATGAAAGTTCTCATCAACAACACGCCGCGACCGTGAGCGCGAGCGATGTTTTCGGGATCGGTCGGATCGGGAAGTTGGCTGACATCGAAGCCGGGGCCTTCGTCTCGAATGACGAACGAGACTTGTTCCGGCGAGAACTGCGCCACCACTTCGACTCGCCGATCTTTGTACGGAGACTTGCCAACACGCAGTGCGATCAACTTCTCGAACGAACCGTCGTCGAGATCGCGCAGCTTCGAGCTGACTTCCAAATTGCCGTGAATGATCGCATTCAGCAGAGACTCTTCCAGCGCAACACCGACGCGCGTCCGTTCGCGATCCGTGAAGACGCCGAATCGCATCCCGAACTCTTGCAGCGTGCTAACGGCTGAGCGAACCAGTCGCCGGTCGCTGGGAAATGAGAACCGCAACTCTTGCCGCACGAGAGCCGTCAAAACGGCGTCGGATTGGCGACGGTCTTGGCTGGCGGCGAGGACCGTTTCAGCGACGCGCCCCAGATCGCGAGCCATCAGGATTTTGGGAACATAGCTGGCGGCTCCTTGCTGAAGAGCCGTGACAGCCAGTTCTTCGCTCCCCGCAGACGTGGCGATGATGACCGGTACACGCGGGTAATGTTGTTTGAGACGATTGAGCAACTGCATGCCGTCCATGGACGGCATGTTGAAGTCGGAGATGACAAGGTCTGGCTCGTTGACCTGGCACTGTTCCAGTGCTTCGGCACCATCACCCGCGTAGTCGATTGTCCAATCGGGATTCTCTCCCAACAGACCGCCGATCATGCGCCGATCAACCGCCGAATCATCTACCACCAGAATTCTCGACATGCTTCGTTCCCTTCAATTGCTGCGAACCACGCGGATCGTATTGCCAAGCCACTTCGCGCCGCCCGGCCTGCTCACGCTGTCGCATTGCCGAAACCTAGGTCGAGATTCTGAGTTGTCAAAAAAAACACAGTGATGCGGAATGATTTCATTTTGCATCCTCTCATCTGGTAGCTGCTCCCGACTTCTTGATCGCGGCAGCGGTCCTGCTTCCCGAACACCGCCCCAAATATTCTTCACGTAGGAGGAGAACGAGGCTCAGCCAATCATCCGGAACGCGCTCGCGTCCGGGTCGAGAGAGACGGTTGACTTCCGAACCGGACGCGAGCGCGTTCCGGATGATCTTTCGCCGCCTCATTTTTCGCCGCGTGAGGAATAATCCGCACGCCCCGCAACATCCTCGCTCGTTCGCACGGATCGACCAAAACGGGTTCGATGGGACCGAGTTGGCACGGAGGTCCCACAAAGTCCGAGCTAAATTCCACCCATGCCGCCCCTTGCCCTCCGATTGGAGTTTGCTTGAGTCGCCAATCGGCGTCGGCCAGTCGAACGATTCTCAATTGGAAATGGTCTGCGATGTTGCTCCAGTCCCCCGCACCCGACAAGACGATTTTTCAGGGCTTCGATTTCGCCAGTGAGCTGGACCGAAGTGAACGCCTTGGTCTCGCATCGGGGCTTCATCGAGCTTCGCTGGCCAAGACTGCCATTCTGGACGCTGTCAGCCAAACGGCCATCGTTCGTCCGGTCGTCTTCAATCGCGAACAGGCCCTCAGACGATTGGGCGGCCTACCTGATTTGCTGGTCGATGTGATGCGACTGATTCAGGTCGAAAGCCCGAAGGTTCATTCGCACATTCATCGCACACTCGCAGAACGGAACGCCGTGGAACTCAAACGTGCCGCGCACACGTTGAAGGGGACCGCCAGCATCGTCGGCGCAGTCGATCTCATGAAACGGTTGGCGCTCGTCGAGAAACTTGCTGCGGATCTCGACTTCGATACCGTTGCCTGCGAATTGCCAGAAATAGATCGCCAGTTCGCAGACCTCCAAGCCTGCGTCACGACCGAATTGCAGCAGCAGCAGTTTTGAGTTGAACGAGGGGCACTCTTAGCCGTCCCCTCGGCATTCAGCCGGCCTCTATTGGTGATCGGAAGCAAGCCTGGCAGCAGACATCCTCTTTCCCGCGCCAATGCGAAACGTGAGCTGTTTGTTGCGTGTTGCCCAGACAACTCCGACGTGAAACCCCGGTTCGACATGTTGTTCGGACGAAATTCGCGGATGTCAAAAACCAGAGCGATCAACTTCACGGCTTGATGTGATATCGCACATTCCGGGACTTCGCGGCATTGGCTTCAACCTCGTTCTCCAGTCTGCTATTCTCCCGCCGCGTTACGCAACGGCCACTGTCGGCGTGACGTTTGTCGGTCTGTCAGTTTGCCTGCCCGTGACTCCGCCTCTCTGCTGCTGCCTCTTCCCGGTCGGTCTGTCAGTCTGTTCCCGTTTTGTTTCCTGAGCGACTTTCCCTTCGTGGAAAGCTGGCTCGCCGAGTCTTTTCATCATGCGCCGGTTCGATATCCGTAACATTGCCATCATTGCTCACGTCGATCATGGTAAGACCACACTGGTTGATTGCCTGCTCAAGTCGAGCGGTCAGTTTCGTGAGTCGCAACTTCAGGGCGACTGCATCCTCGACTCGAACGACCAAGAACGAGAACGCGGCATCACCATTCTCGCCAAGAATATCGCGCTGATGTACGGCGACATCAAGATCAATATCATCGACACGCCGGGCCACTCCGATTTCGGTGGTGAAGTCGAGCGTGTGCTGCGGATGGCGGACGGCGTACTGCTCCTCGTCGATGCGTTTGAAGGCCCGCGCCCGCAAACTCGGTTCGTGCTCAAGAAGGCGCTGGAACTCGGGCTGCAGCCGATCGTTGTCGTGAACAAGATCGACCGCCACGACGCCCGGCCGCAGGAGGTTCTGTCCGAAACCTTCGACTTATTCGTGGAACTGGGAGCCGACGACAAGACACTCGATTTCCCTTACGTCTTTGCCAGTGGTCGCGCCGGTTATGCGACGCTCGACCCGACGATCCCCTCCGACAACATCAAGCCGCTGCTCGACACGATCGTCCGCTGCATTCCGGGTCCGCTGACCAATCCCACCGGCCCGCTTCAGATGATGGTCACGTCGCTGGCCTACTCGGAATTCGTGGGCCGGATCGCCACGGGCCGCATCGTCAGCGGAACCGTCAAACCGCTCCAGAAGGTCGTCCTGATGAAGGCCGACGGCTCGAAGGTCGCTCAACAAATCGTGACGGTGGAAGTCTTCGACAAGCTCGGTCGCACGCCTGTCGCCGAGGGAACCGCCGGAGACATCGTGGCCCTGACCGGCATGGACAAGCCCGAGATCGGTGACACCGTTTCCGATCCGCTCAACGCCGTCGCGTTGGAACGCATCAGTGTGGATGAGCCGACCATCTCGATGTCGTTTACGATCAATTCATCTCCGTTCGCCGGCAACAAGGAAACGGGCGGCAAGTATCTGACCACGCGACACATTCGAGACCGCCTCAATCGAGAACTCGAAGCCAACGTGGCCCTCCGCGTGGAAGAGGCAGGTGACAAGGAGCACTTCAAAGTCTCGGGCCGAGGCGTGCTGCATCTGGCCGTGCTGATCGAAAGCATGCGCCGTGAAGGCTACGAGTTGTCGGTCGGCAAACCGACCGTCATTCGCAAGCTGATTGACGGCAAGATGTGCGAACCGTTCGAGCTACTCGAGATTGATGTCCCGACCACCGGAGTCGGCCCCGTGATGGAAGCCGTTGGCAACCGTCGCGGCGAAGTCCTCAACTTCGTGGGCAGTGCGACCGGATTCACGCACATCGAGTTCTCCATTCCGTCGCGTGGTCTGATTGGCATTCGCACCCGGTTGCTCAACGCAACCAAGGGCGAAGCCATCATTCATCACCGGTTCGACCAGTACAAACCGATCGAAGGCGAAGTCCCACACCGCGCGAACGGCGTCTTGATTTCACAGGAACAAGGCCGTGCTGTGCCGTTCGCGCTGTTCAAGCTGCAAGACGGAAAGGACTTCTTCGTCTCGCCGGGCGACGACGTTTACGAAGGGATGATCGTCGGCGAGAACTCCCGCGACAGCGACATGGTCATCAACCCGATCAAGGAAAAACAACTGACCAACATGCGGTCGTCGGGAACGGATGAGAACGTCACCCTGAAGCCGCCGCGCAAGATGTCACTCGAAATGGCCCTTGAGTACATCGAGGACGACGAGTACGTCGAAGTCACGCCGTCCATCATTCGCCTCCGCAAAATCCGGCTCACTGAGCAGGATCGCAAACGGAACTCACGCACCTCCGTGACCGAGTGACCGAGGTTGAGTCATCGGAGAGGATGTGGGGGGCGCGTCGCTGACCGGCCGTCGTCATTGAGTTGCGATACCTCGCGTCCAGTTGGTCAGAACATGGGGCTGACGAGAGCATCGCCACGGGATCAGCCTTGATTCCTCGCGTTGACAGAGCCAATGCGGTTTTGGATGCTGGCTCGGGCTAGGTCGTTTGTCACCCTCAATCGAAGAACTGAAGGAGTCCTGAGTATGTTCCGTCTCGTTGCTGGCCTCATGATTGCGATGACCATTGGTTGCTCGAAGCCTGCGGAATTTCAGCGGGCCGAAGTGGGGGGGGCGGTCTCCGTAGAAGGGCAGCCGCTGGCGGAAGGGACCATTTCGTTCTTTCCCGACGTGAAAGTGAAAGGGACACGCGTCCAAGCGAAGATCGTTGGAGGGAAATTCACTTTCCCTAAGAACAACGGCCCCTCCGTCGGCATCAACCGGGTTTCCATTTCTGCTCCGTTGAAGACGGGCAAGAAAGTTTCCGTCGAGGGTGTCGAAACCGAAGAAATCGTGGAGTCGATCGCGTGGCAATACAGCGAGGAAACGACACTCACTGCCGACGTGAAGTCCGGTTCAACCAAGAACGACTTCACATTTGAGTTAAAGGGTCAAGCCTTGCCACGAAATGCCGACGGCAGCAATGGAACCCCCTGACAGAATCTATACCGCACGCGGTCGAGATTGACGCCGTACGCGCTACTGTAGTCCCGTCGCTCCGCCGACGGGAGGTCTTGTCGGCGGAGCGACGGG
>JAYTXB010000709.1:0-8008 GCA_043743205.1 Schlesneria sp. | reverse complement strand
AAGCTCGCCGACAAGAACACCGCTCAGACGGGCGATGTCATCGAGTTCACGCTTCGTTACGACAACCTCGGCCCGAACGCGGTTCATCACGTGCGCATCGTCGATAACCTGACCCCGCGATTGGTCTACGTAGACGACAGTGCAACTTCCGATCGCGATGGTCAGCTCGTCGTGGAAGATAACGGCGAAGGGAGCCTCGTCTTGGTCTGGGAACTGACCGCTCCACTCCAGCCGAACACCGGTGGCGTCGTGACCTTCAAGGCCAAGGTGCGATAGCGGCGCGGTTGAAGATCGAGCCGCTTTGTAGGATGGGCACTCTTGCCCGTCCTGCTTTTCGGCTTCAAAACGGACGGGCAAGAGTGCCCATCCTACAAAGCCATTCTCCCACCCACGGGCGTCTCACCGTACGTCGCTGGTGATTGGCTTGGTCGCGTCGAGGACCAGTCCGCACAGTCCTGCAAGGACGAAGGCGACTCCGCAAACGGCAAACATCACGTTCCATTGAGCGACGGTCGGCGTCTCACCGAGGACGGCGTTGTAGATCAGTGGTGCCGCAGCCGCGCCGAGGTTGCCCCACATGTTGGCCCAGCCGAGGATCGAGCCGGTGTACTTGCCTCCCACGTCCTGTGCGTAAGCCCACGTGGCGGGGACGCCGAGATCAACGCCCATCACCATCACGCTGAGGCCCATCACGATGGCCCACGGCAACCAGCGCGTGGTCGGATCGGGCGTGCAAGTCATGCCGAGAACGAGGCAGATCCCGTAACCCAACGCCGCGATCAACCGCGTCGAGGCAATCGGCAGGCGGCGTCCCCATTTGAGGCCCACGGTTCTCACCGAGAAGTCGGTCCACCAGCCACCGAAGAACATCCCAACGATCCCCGCCGCCGTGGGGACCGCCGTCATCAACGCCTGCTCAGCCAGCGGCACACCATGCACCTTGTCGAGATACCTCGGCAACCACGTCACCGCGAAGAGCCAGCCGATGTTGGTGAAGAACTGCATCGCGCTATTCCCCCACAGACTGAAACTCGTGACGATCGCCCGACACGGAAACGGAGCGTCTCGCGGCTCGCTCGCTTTTGCCGCCAACGTCGCCTCATCGTCAATCAAACGCCGCTCGGCTTCGTTGCACCACGGATGCAGCTTCGGCGTGTCGCGACAAACCCAACAGAAAGCCAACGCCACGATAAGGCCGACGAGTCCATAGGCAATCAACGTCGGTCGCCAGCCGCGCCCCGCGATCTTCGCCAGATCGCGCGGGAACGCCGCTTCCAACAAGGACCGATTCAGTAATCGAAGCTCGTCTGGCCTGAGCGTCTTCCCCTCGTCGATGGCTTGGGCCAGTCGCTTCGCTCTGGGCGAGAGCTTGAGTTTCTCGATGACGGAACGATCCATGAGGTGTAAGTCATTCAGGCATTCATTGAGACCAGCAGCGATGGCCTGTCGGCCTTGTGCATTCATCTTCTCAACAGGAGCGTTTCCATCGCTAGGTTTCGCAAGCCGCTGAATCCATTCCGCCAAAGTTGGTATGTATTCAACATTGATCGAAGCTTCTGTCTCGCGCCACGCTTTGTCATCGTTCTTGACAGCAGCCGCGACGACAGGGATGGAACGCCATTCCGTTCGCCACATCTCATAGTCATCGAATTTGTGTTCAACAGCGGGTCGCAACTTGATTGAAAGCTCTGTGTTGGTTGGAACCACGAAGGCACGGAAAATAAATGGGCCGGGATCGATCACATCGTCGGCGTGGAAATCAACGGAGGTCTGACGAAGGCTACCCATGTAGACGATCAGCCACGCGGTCAGGATTGGAGCCAGCACTCCGCCCGCGCGGCCACCGAGAGCGATGATCGAGCTGGCGGTGCCGCGTTGCGAAATCGGAAACCAAGCGCGGATCAGGCCGCTGCACGCGGGGAAGGCTCCAGCTTGAGTGACTCCGCAGAGGAGCCGCAGTTGCAGCACGAGCCAAACATCGCGGGCCAGTCCGAGCAAGCCCGTGAAGGCGGACCACGTGAGGATGTAGACCGTCAACATTCGCCTCGGGCCGAAGCGGTCACTGAGCCAACCGGCCGGAACTTGCGAGAGGGCATACGACCAGAAGAACGCACTCAGGAACCAGCTCATCTGCGTCTGCGTCATTCGTAGGTCTTCGCGGATGTACTCGGACGCGATCCCCACGGCGAAGCGGTCGAGATAGAGCAGGCACGCCATCAGAGTCAGCCCGGCCGCGACACCGAAGCGGACGCGGGTCGGCGGTGAGGAGGAAGAGTTCGCAGACAACTCATCGGAACCCGAGCGGCTCGCATTACCAGAACCAGCCGTCTCAGCAGAGCGGGGCGCGTCGTCCGACATGAGCGTCTCCAGCAGAGTGCGATCACCGCGAACGTGATCGTCAGCACTGCAATTGGTCGAGCATTAACACCGGCGTCGCACGGTAAAGAGCGCAGATTAGAGCGTCAACCGTCGCTGTGGATGGAGTCACGGCAGCGTCCAATTTGAAGTTGTGCAGACTGTACGGTGGGACCACTGGCGTTTCGCGGTGCCGGCCCACCATCAATTCGCGATGTTTTTTCTGGGTGGGCCGGCACTCGAAGCGAGCTGTTCACACCGTACTTTGAAATTGGAAAGAGCCGTGACTCATGAGATCACCCGAATGGCCAACTCACCTGACAAATTGATATCCTGTCCCGCTCAAATGTCGCGACTCGCGGTCCAATGTAGTGTGTGCTGAGTCGGGCCATGGTTTCTGCCTACTCGGGATCGGCTCGCACACGCCTTCAGGATTCAACAGATGCAACCTTCCGGCGCTGGAACAACCACTTCGGTGAGCCTGATTGATCGTGCCAGACAACGTGACCCCGACGCCTGTGCCAAATATACGCGCCACTCATTTACAGTTGGGTTCGCAAGGCTGGGGTTCGAGAACACGATGCGGCCGATGTCGTTCAAGACGTGTTCCGAATCGTCTCGACGCACCTCGACCGGTTCCGGAATGATCGCCCTTCTGACACTTTCCGAGGCTGGCTCATTACGATTACTCACAATGAGGTCTGCGGATTCCTCCGACGCCATGTCAAGGAGTCCCCCGCAGCAGTCGGCGGGAGTACTGCTCAATGGCAGCTCCAGCAGATGCCAATCTCACGAGCCTTGGATGGCAGCTCATCCAGTTTGATTGGCGGTGAACTCGACCGCCGCGAGATTCTGCGACGAGCGGCGGAAATCATCCGCAACGATTTTGAACCGCACACTTGGCAGGCCTTCTGGCGCAGCGTCGTTGAGGAACAGGCTCCTCATGACATTGCCAGCGACTTGAACATGACTCCCAACGCCGTGCGACAAGCTCGCTTTCGAGTCCTCGCTCGACTGCGAGAAACGATTGGCGACGAATGGAAGTAGGGCGATCGGCGTGAGCGAGTGACGGTGGTTTTGCGATCTTTTTAGAAACACGCCCTCGCTCACGTTGCGGGTGACTTCAAATCCTATTTTCAACAGGCTGTTAAGAGAGGTGACTCATGTCATTTTCCGATTCATCAGTGGCCGTGGGGCAGTTCCCCGAGACTCGGCTGCGGCGATTGCGGCGGGAGGATTGGTCGCGGCGATTGGTTCGTGAGAACCAGTTGACTGTCGATGACTTGATCTGGCCCGTATTCGTGCAAGATGGTCAGAACCGCCGTTCGCCGATCACGTCGATGCCGGGCGTCGAACGATTGTCGGTGGACCTGATTGTCGAGGCGGTCTCGCGCGCAGCGGAACTCAAAATTCCGGCAGTCGCTGTTTTTCCCGCGACTGATCCGGGGTTGAAGACCGACGCGGCAATGGAGGCGCTCAATCCCGAGAACCTCGTTTGTCGAGCTGTTCGCGCGATCAAGGCCGCCAAGCTCGACATTGGTCTCATCTGTGACGTGGCCCTCGATCCCTACACTTCTCACGGACAAGACGGTCTCGTGCGCGACGGTTATGTCGTCAACGACGAGACGTTGGAAATGCTTTGCAAACAAGCGGTCGTTCAAGCAGTAGCGGGTTGTGACATCATCGCACCATCGGACATGATGGACGGTCGCATCGGTGCGGTCCGTCGAGCATTGGATCAAGCGGGATTCAGTCAGGTTCAGATTCTGGCCTACGCTGCGAAGTATGCGTCCGCGTTCTATGGGCCATTTCGCGACGCGGTCGGTTCGGCCACGAGTCTCGGTCAGGGAGACAAGCGGACCTATCAGATGGACCCCGCGAACAGTGACGAAGCGCTGCGCGAAGTGGCACTGGACATCGCCGAGGGGGCCGACATGGTGATGGTTAAGCCGGGGATGCCGTACCTCGATGTCGTCCAGCGTGTGAAGGCGACGTTCGGTGTGCCGACGTTCGCGTATCAGGTCAGCGGTGAGTACGCGATGCTCGTGGCTGCCGCTCAGAACGGCTGGCTTGATCGGACCAAATCCATGCTGGAAAGCCTGCTCAGTTTCAAACGAGCCGGTGCCGACGGCGTACTGACCTACTTCGCGATTGAAGCGGCAGAGCATTTTCGGCAAGGTTGACCAACTGTTGAAATGCGTGTGGGGCCAGTGATTGACCTACTCGTGTCTACGTCACCAGAACTCCAGTCGGCCTCCTCCAGGCCAGTCGGCGGCAGGATACGAATCTGCCCCACGTCCACTTTATGATGATGCCGCCATGACTGATGAACTCTTTCCCGCCGATGATGAATTGCCCGTGGACGCCGAGCAGGAATTGCTCGACATACTGCGGCTGAACTTGGTGCCAGGCATTGGTCCGCGCACGTATCAGTTGCTGTTGGAACGGTTTGGTTCAGCGACGGCCATCTTGAAGGCCACCGTATCGCAGTTGCAGGAAGTCTCGAACGTCGGCCCGAAGCTGGCGATGTCGGTTGTCACGCATGGGACTGAACTGGCGGCTCGCCAGGAGCTCGAACGGATGCGGTTGGCGAACGTCACTGCTTTCGTTCGCGGCCGCGACGGCTATCCCTCCGCGCTGGAGCGGATCCCCGATCCGCCGACGGTCTTGTATTGCCAAGGTACGCTGCTGAAGTCTGATGAACTGGCCGTGGCCATTGTCGGGTCGAGGCACTGCACAACGTATGGCCGGCAGCAGGCGTTTCGGTTGGCGCAGTCGCTGGCTCGTGCGGGGATCACGGTTGTCAGCGGACTGGCACGCGGGATTGATGCCGAAGCTCACAAAGGAGCGCTCGAAGCGGGCGGCCGGACGGTTGCGGTCTGTGCTACGGGACTCAACACCGTCTATCCGCCCGAGCACAAGGACTTGGCCGAGTTGGTCAAGCAACACGGAAGTTTGTTGACCGAGTCACCGATGGATCAGACGCCCAAATCGGGACTCTTTCCGCAGCGAAACCGCATCATCAGCGGCCTGTCGCTCGGCGTCGTCTTGATCGAAGCAGGACGTAACAGTGGAGCCTTGCACACGGCGCGACATGCGATGGAACAGAATCGAGACGTGTTCGCGCTTCCCGGTCGCGTCGATTCGGAAGCGAGCCTCGGTTGCCTCGACCTGATCCGTGACGGCGCGATGCTGATTCGAGGAGTGGACGATGTTTTGCAGGCGCTCGGCCCATTGGTCTCACCCGTCCAACGGTCAGCGACCGAGACTGTTCACAAGCCCGCTGAATTGCAACTCTCCGAGCAAGAACGCGAGATTCTGAACCTCGTCACAGCGGAGCCGATTTCGATCGACGAAGTCCTGCGTGCGGCGACGATTCCCGCCCCGCGCGTACTCGCGACATTGACTGTTTTGGAAATGCGGCGACTCGTCAAACGTCTCCCCGGTGGTTGCATCACACGGTATTGAGTTGCGAACGGGAACTGTTCATCAGCCCGAACTCTCACGACTTCGGCTACCTCAGCCACTCATTGATACGCCAGTCGTTTATACCTCGCGCGGTCACGAATGAGGCTTTGGCGAGCCGCACGCCGTCAGGCTGCGGGTTCTTGATCGCCGCAGGAAACCCGCAGACTGACGGCATGCGGCTCGCCTAAAACACATCACTCGTGGCCGCGCGAGGTATACGTCCACCGCTCGAAAAGTCTCGGATTGGGCCGCGCAACGTAGAGAAGACGGATTGCCACGCTGGTCCAATTGATCTTGGGAGTCTCGCCATGTTTCACACTTCTCGTCGTGAGTTTCTCGAAGCGTCACTCGCCACTGGTGCTTTGGGCCTGATCGGTTCGACAGGGATGTCCGAGGACAAACCCGCCGTCGCACCACATCCCAGAGGGAAAGCCGAACACTGCGTCTTCGTCTGGCTCGGCGGCGGAGCGGGGCAGATCGACACGTGGGATCCGAAGGTCAAAGGTGATCCCAAGGCGAAGCAGGCTGGCTCGTACTACAACGCGATCGACACTGCCGTGCGGGGGACTCAAGTCTGCGAGCATCTCCCCGAGTGCGCGAAAATTCTCGACCGGTTCAATCTCATCAGAACCGTCAACCATGATGTCATTGACGAACACGCTTCGGCCGTGAACCGGATGCACACCGGACGCCCCGTCAGCGAGACCGTCACGTACCCGTCTCTCGGCTCGGTCATCGCGAAGGAGCGCGGTCCCGCTGGCGATGGCGTGCCGAATTACATCTTGATCGGCTATCCCACTCCCACGCGCGGTCCCGGTTTTCTCGGCGCGCAACACGGCTACGTCTATCTGACGGACACGTCCTCCGGCCCCAGCAGCCTGCAACGTTCGAGCGACATCACCGCCGATCGTCAGTCGCGCCGCGACGGGTTGCTCGCCAAGACGCGGGCCGAATTTCGAGACCGCTCCGCCGGGAACACACTCGTCGAGAACTACGACCGTTCGATCGTGGAAGCCGCGAAACTTGCGGGACCGCAGTTCATGAACCTCTTCCAACTCGACCAGGAACCGGCCGACTTGCGGAACCGTTACGGCGGCGAGTTCGGTCAGCGCTGCCTGTTGACGAGGCGACTGTTGCAGGGAGGCTGCCGGTTCGTGGAGGTCGCTCACAATCTGAACTTCCTCAATGGCACCGGCTGGGACGTTCACAACGATGGGATCGAGAACCAACACAAACTGATCCAAGAACTCGATGTGGCCCTCTCGGCACTGGTCCTCGATTTGGAACGCTGCAAGCTGCTCGACAAGACGTTGATCGTAGTTGCGACAGAGTTCGGTCGCCCGGCGTCGTTCGATGGCGGCGGCGGACGCGGGCATCACGGCAAATGCTTCAGCGTCGCGCTGGCGGGAGGCGGTCTGAAGAACGGAGTCACCATCGGTGAGACCGACGAGTTGGCGATGAAGATCGTCTCTCGCCCGGTATCGGTCCCCGATCTCCACGCGACGATTTACGCCACGCTCGGCATCGACACAAAAACGCACCTCTACGCCGGAGACCGCCCCGTCCCGATCACCGACGGCGGCGAACCAATTCGCGAACTGTTCGCGTAGTCCCGTCGCAGCGCCGAAGTGGATTTCGTTTATACGTCGCGCGGCCACGAGTGAGGTGTTTTAGGCGAGCCGCATGCCGTCAGGCTGCGGGTTTCCTGCGGCGATCAAGAACCCGCAGCCTGACGGCGTGCGGCTCGCCAAGGTCTCATTCGTGACCGCGCGAGGTATATTTCTGCGCCTGACTTTACGATGCCTTTGGCCGTTTGAAGAAGGCCACCAGCGAACGTGTGTTCGAGAACTTGCCGATCAGTAGGACAAACCATCCGCTGGAGAGTACCGGCTCGACTTTCACCAATTCCCCGCCCTCATTTCCCCACTGGTCAAAGTGTTCACCAATGTCGTTGGGAAGACCTGTCGAGGTCCACCGTGAAGCAGCGATATTGACAATCTTGTATTCCCACTTCACGGCACGCTCCTACAGACCTTGGACTCCTTACCGCATAGCCGTTCGTTCCACTTGGTCAATTTTGAGGGCGTGTTGCAGGCGGATGAATTTGTCGGGTTGGGCTTTGAACTGCTTGCGGCGTTCGTCGGTCTTGAAGAGGTAGAGTTCGCCGTCGAAGAAGGCTCCGAAC
>JAYTXB010000708.1:0-6864 GCA_043743205.1 Schlesneria sp. | reverse complement strand
GAGTGGGGGGCGACGCGATTGATCCTGTTCACTCGGCAAAATCGGCTGATGTTGGCTGCTCTTCGGCGTGAGCGGCACGTGTTCTGAGTCGATGTTTGTGGACCTGTACGGTCTGTCCCAAACCGATCTCGCCACTTTTCGTCTTCAGCTCTACCATCCCGCCTCTTCACGTTCGCCTGTCGAGAAGACTGAAGATTCTCCCGAGAGTCAGTCGAACTTGTTCCTGACGAACGACGAAGGACCGCGCGGCGGCGAACGTCGGGCGACACGATCACGACTGTGAGGATAGAGCCATGGATCGGCGACAGTTTCTCGATGGAATGACGCTTCTAGTGCTGGCGGGTGTGACCAGCCAAGCCACCGGTTGCCGCAGCGGCAAGCAAGTAGCTCACGTGTTGAATGAGAAAGACGCCGACATGGTCGGCAGTCACACCGCCGGAGCCGAGACGTGGGAACCGCTGATTGCCTCGTCCGTCGGGCAATTACTTGGACGCCAGATGCACGGCGTTCAGACGGTCTCACACGATGGGCAGCCTTGCCGCAAAAGAATCTGTTTCGTCGGCCTTGAGAACAAAAGTGCCGAAGAGATCGGTGACTTCGGCGAGCAAATCTACGAGAAGATCGACTCGTCGATCAACGAGTCCGAAGTCTTCGAGGTCATCAATCGACGCTTCGTGGAGTCGGGACTGCGCCAGTGCCGTCTCCGCCCCGATGACCTCTTCGTTCCCAACCACCAGCGTGCATTCACGGCCGCCATGGAGAAGCTCGAACAACCGTTCGACTATCTCCTCTATGCCAAGGTCACGTCGGGGACGACACGCAGCAATCAAAAGGATTACCAGCGCGATTACCTGCTGACGCTCGAACTCATCAACATGCAGTCGGGCCACGCCGACAAGGAATCGGCCGAACTGCGCAAGGGCTATCACAAGTCGCGAATCGGAAAGCTGAAGCATTACGGAGCGGGTTGATTGTTTCACCGGCCTTCCGGATTTCAGCCCCGAAGGGGCGCAATTCGAGAGCCTAGGGCACAGCCCTAGGAATGTTGGGTCGGGGGATCGCCAGCCCTGAAGGGGCGCAACTCGGGGGGTCGCGCCCCTTCAGGGCTGAGGATGAAATCACTTTCAGTCTTCCTAGGGCTGCGCCCTAGGCTATCGAATTAGTCCCCGTTGGGGCCAAGGCCGAAATACCAAGCATCCGAAGTCGCACAGACTTCGGATGTCTTTCAGTTCTCACTTCCCTCGCGACCAAACCTTCCTCTGGTCGAGTAGCACGCGATGCCATTACGAACGACAACACGCTGCGGCTGGCCGGTTCGCCCGAGCGTCGTAGTTCGTTCGCTGATACTGCTCACGCTGGCGGCGTCGCTCACCGGATGTGCCTCGCACTACGACCGCATCTGGAGCGTGCGTGAAGCCTACTTCGCCGGTCATCTGGCGGAAGCCGAAGCGCAAGTCGAGAAGCAACTTCAAAAGCACAAACGTGAATCGGATGCGTTCCTGCTCGATAAGGCGATGCTTGAGTTGGCCGCCGGTCGTCCGAAGAACGCCGAGCGAATCTTGCGTGGCGTCCGCGACCGCTTCGATCATCTCGAAGAGAAAGACATCGGTGAGTTCACCGCGTCGATGCTGACCGACGACACGCGCCGAGCCTATTCCGGCGAAGACTACGAGAAGGTGCTCATCCGCGCGATGCTCTCACTGTCGAACCTGATGTCGGACGGAGGCGATGCGGGCGCGTATGCCCTGCAAGTCGTGGACAAGCAGCAGCAGATCATCGACGCCGTGGTCGAGAAGCAGAAGAAAGAGACCGAGCAGCCGCCGACCGAATTGGCGTTCAAGCAAGTCGCGCTGGGACCGTACATCCGCGCGATGCTGGCCGAAGAATCGCCGCTCACGTTGGAGGAAGCCGCTCGCGCGCGAGTCCAAGTCGCCAATTGGGAACCCGGCTTCCGCGATGCTCAAGCCGACGTGCAACGGGCCAAGTTTGAAAAGCCCGTCGGTCAGGGACAAGGTGTTTTGTACGTCTTCGCCCTCGTCGGTCGCGGCCCAATCAAACAAGAGAAAGAGGAGTTTCCAACTCAGGCTGCGCTCCTCATCGCCGATCGCATCGTGAACGCGTTCTCGAACCGCAGCATCCCCCCGACGCTGGCTCCCGTGAAGGTGCCGCAAGTCATCAACTTCCCGAGCATTGCCGATGCCGTTTCGGTGCGTGTGAATGGGGAGTTGAAGGGGCAGACTGCCACAATCGTCGATGTCGGCACGATGGCCGCGCGTCAGCAGGAAGCTCACTATCCGGAAGTGATCGCCCGCGCGATCGCGCGCCGCGTCATCAAGAAAGGGGCGATCTATGCCGTGCAAGAAGTGGCCGATATCGACCAAGGTTCGCCGCTGAGCTTGGTTGCCACCGTCGCGGGGATCGCGTGGGAGGCGACTGAAAACGCCGACACGCGCTGCTGGGGATTGCTCCCCGACACGATCCAAGTCCTGCGGATCGAGCTTCCCGTCGGAGACCATGAGATCGCGTTGCGCCCCGCGTCGCACGGCGGTGAGTTCGCCTCGTCGGCTCGCACCAAAGTCACGATCCACGACGGTCGCAACAGCTACCTGATGGGCACGCTCCCCGCTTCCAACTTCGTCGGCACCTTGCTCACCAGCGGCGGTCCTGAGGAGTGAAGGAATCTCAGTCATGGAATGACTGAGCTACGTTTCTCTGGTTCCCAAGCTCCAGCTTGGGAACGCCTCTTCTGGAAGCTCCAGCTTCGCGGATCGTGATATCGCTCTCGAATGAGGAGCGGTCTCTAGCTCCAGAACTCGCCAAGGCGGAGCTTGGCAGAGTACGTTCCCAAGCCGGAGCTTGGGAACGAGATTGAAGTCTGTGTCGGCAGCGCGGCGGCGAAGATGCCGTCACCGGAGAGCTGGCTTGTGTACTGCAAAGTGATCGTTGCTTCCCTGATATTCATCGCGGTCTCATCGAGTCCGTTCGCCGCAGCGCAGTCGTTACCAAACTTTGAACAAGCCAACCAGTTCGAGGAACAGGTTCGCTGGACCCGACTCAAAAGCGGAGTGCGTCTCTTGGTCAACGCGCCGACAACGTGGAAGACCACGCGGCGCACGCTCATCATCTATGCGACTCCGAATGGAAACTCGATCGAACAGACACTGGGCTGCGCGGCATCGAAGGAGGTCGATTGGCGGTTCTCCATCCAGCATGTCGCCGCGCAGACTCGTCGCCTGCGTGAGCTTGCCGTCGAGCAAGACATCGTGTTGGCAGTCGTGCAAGCACCGCAACTCAGTTGGCCGACCTTTCGCCGCGAGCAGCCCGGCGCGGGGGCGATCATCCGCGAACTGATTGAGTCACTGACCAACGAGTTCGCAGCGGATCGAGTCGTGCTGAGTTGCCATAGCGGCGGTGGTTCATTCGTGTTCGGCTATCTCAACGCGGTCGAGGCATTGCCCACGTCGCTCGAACGGATCGTGTTCCTCGATGCAAACTATTCGTATTCGGACGATGAACGGCACAGCGAAAAGTTGCTGACGTGGTTGAAGTGTGACGCAGCGCGAAAACTGATCGTCGTCGCCTATGACGATCGCGAGATCATGCTCAACGACAAGAAGGTCGTCGGTCCTGACGGCGGGACGTTTCGCGCGTCGCAACGCATGCTGAACCGCTTTCGCCGAGAGGTCGAACTGACGGAGACCGTGCTGGAACCGATCGGCACCAACCGGTTTCTTCACACCACGGGACTCGATCATCGCATCGAGTTCTTCATCCACCCTAACCCTGACAACAAAATCCTGCACACGGCGCTCGTCGGTGAGATGAACGGGCTGCTCCAGAGCCTAACTCTCGGCACAATCCACGCAGGGAAATGGGGCCAGTTCGGTGGCCCGCTCGCGTATGCCGACTGGATTCAATCCCAGCCGTTCTTCGAACGAATGACGACGCGCGCGACCATTGCAACCGATGTCTCTGAGCTGCGGCTCGCGTTCCCCGCGCGACCAGCCGACGCACCGACCGGATCGCAGTTTCATGAACAGATCACAACGCTGGCTCGCCAAGAACGTGAGGCCGCCGTCCTGCGTGAGATCACACGTGGCAACGTCCCCGATTTCCTGCGACGGTTGAAACCGATCCGTGTTGAAGCGACGGACGAGGCCGGAGCCAAGCATGTCGCCACGTACTTCGTCATGAGCGATTACCTTGCAGTCGGGACAGACGACGACTTCTTCCGAGTCCCACTCACTCCGCAATCGGCCGCCGTCATTGCGGATGCCATCGACGGCTCGCTGATCACAGCCAAGGTTTCCGACGACGTTTTTGCAGCCTCAGAAATCAGACTCGAACCGAAGCCGCTGACAAAGGACCGCGATGCCGTTGCCTCGTTCTGGCAGCATCACCGCCTGATTGAAGACCAACTTCTGGGTAAGCCGCGCGGTTCGCTCGTCGCCGGGATCAAGAAGGATGTCGTGTTGAGCAACCGCCTGCGCGAGAAGCCTCACAAGGTTGCCATCTATGGTTGGCATCACCCCGATGGCCGTCCGATCCAGTCGCTCTATGTCGGCCATGTCGATTGGTATGTCGATTACAGTCACGGAGTCCGTCTGATGTCAAATCAGATGTGGGTTGATGGCCAGACTCTCAAGGTCGCCCACGTGTTGAAGGACGGTCGCCTGCACAAGCTCCTCAGCGATGAAGGACCACTCGACGCAAACGACATCCGCCGCGCGGCGGCATGGTAGCCGTAGCGAAGAGGGGATGGACTGTTCGAGACGATGGCTGACACTCGCGCCGCCCTCGTTCGCTTCTCGCCTTCTCGTTCCCAAGCTCCAGCTTGGGAACGCCCGCCCTTGAAGCTCCAGCTTCGTGAGCAGTGACCTCGGCCCCGAACAGTTCAGCGGACTGCCAATTCTGAACTCGCCAAGCTGGAGCTTGGAAAAGCCCGTTCCCAAACTGGAGCTTGGGAACGAGAGAACGTCGGAGATTCGAGAATTCATTCATCCTCACACACTGGCCGCGAGATCACTCTTCATCGCGACGGGTTCACGCAGCGATTCAACACTGTCTCGCGTCAGTTGGTCGATCATCTCCTTCAGCTCCGGTTGATCGGCTCCGACGGTGGGTGAGAACCCCGCGCGTTCGGCCACGAGCAGGCTGAGCAGTGTGCCCAGCATGCCGCTTTGAGGGCCGAGGCCATCCTTGTCCGAGCCGCCCGCCATTGTGAACAGTCTCTCGGGGACGAGCGGTTGTGTGGCGTGAGCCAGCTCGCGCGAGGCGAAGGCCAGCGCGAACAGTCTCGGGTCGCCATACGACGCGATCTTGCGTTGCAACACCGACGCTTCGGCCAGGCCCTCTTGCAGGATGCGTTGCGCTTCGCCTCGACCGGTGAGCCGGTTCCGCTGGCTTTCGGCCTCGGCCAGGACGCGGACTTGTTCGGCGTGGCGAGTCGCGCGGGCGACTTCGGCGTCACCTTCGCACTCGGCCATTTGCACCTTCAGCCGCGTGTTGGTCAGTTCGGTTTGAGTCACCATGATCGCCCGATCGTTCTGGCGTTTGGCGAGCGCGACTTCCGCGTCACCCTTGCTCTCGGCAATCTGCACCTGGAGCTTGGCGTTGGTCAGCGAGGTCTGCATCTCGGCCTGAGCCTTCGCCTCGTTGAGCGTTCTCAGTTTGTCGTTGGCCTCCCGTTGATGTTCGTAGGTTGCGATCTGCTCGATCGACAACTGCCGCAGGCGGAGTTGCTCCAGCAGCGATTCGATTTTGCCGTCGTCACCGGTGTCATCCGGCTTTCCAATCAGCACGTCCACGCATTCGATGTCGAACTCGTGGAACCGGCGTTTCAGTTCGGCCTGCGCCTCGCGCTGGATCATGTCGCGCTCGTGCAGCAGTCCGAGCATCGTCTGTTTGTGGGCGATGTCCCGGAAATAGGCCGACAACAACGGATCGAGCGTCTGCGTGATCAGCTTCTTCACGTCACCGAACCGTTGAATGACGCTCGGGGCGCGCTGGTAGTCGATGTGAACGACGACCGACAGCGGCAACGAAGGCTCGTAGGCATCGCGAGTGACGAGGTCGATCGAACGCAGGTTCTCATCGTAGCGGTGAGTCTCCGTGCGGCCCGTGATCCAGTGCAGCACAAAGTTCGTCGTCGGGACGAGGACGATGTTTCCGGCATACGTGTTGAACGCGTACTTGCCCGGTCCGAGCGGACGCTCCCACACGCCGCGCTCGCCTTCTGCGACTCGCTCGCCGTGACGGAACGCCGTGCCCGACAAGTCCTGGCCGGTGCGACCGTAGTAGCTGACGACCACGCCGACATGACCGATCGGCACGACGGTCTTCGGGATCGTCTCGACCGACGCGAACCAGCGATTGATGAAGTACGTACCGTCCGTCAGCGTCTGGTACTGCCGACCGCGACGACCTCCCGCCGCGAGGAACGCTTCGGGATCCTGGAAGTTGTTGTGATCCGCCACGTGCGGCGTGTGTGAGCTACCGCTGGCATCGACATCGTGGCCATTCGGTCCCACGGGCGACGCGATCAGCTCACCGGTTGGCAACGACGGGCCATCGTGAATCGTCACGATCCCAACGTTGTCGTCGTTCGCCGCACTCTCTGTGGCCGAACCATTACTCGTACTCGCCACACTGTGCCGACCGATCACGATCGGTTGGAAGCCGTTCACGCTGCGCAGCTCCTCCTGCCACTGGCCGACCGCTTTGCGTTCCTGCGGTTCCTGAACCTGCGGCAATGCGAAGACATCGTTGTTGGTGATGACCACGAACAGCGCTGGATTGATGGCGTAGACACCTTCACGCAGGATCGCTCGCTGACGACCTCGCTGTCCGCGCGGCATCTCATCG
>JAYTXB010000707.1:0-2470 GCA_043743205.1 Schlesneria sp. | reverse complement strand
CAGCCCGTTGAAAAACTGTAGGATGGCCTTCTAGGCCGTCGTTTTTCTGCGGGAAATCGGACGGGCAAGATGCCCATCCTACGTTTTTCAACGGGCTGATAAACCTCCCACGGCCACAACTGAGACGCATTCCAAGAATTATCTGCGCGATGTGTCCGCCGAGACTTCGGAAGTCTGCCGAGCGCAGTTTATTATTGGAATGCGTATGAGACGCTTTAAGCGAGCCGTAAGGCCACGGGTTTCCTGCGGCGATCAAGAACCCGCAGCCTGACGGCAGGCGGCTCGCCAGTGTCTCAGCTTTGGCCGCGTGAGGGATAAACGAGCTGATGACTGCTGCTCTGCGCGTGCGAAGTGTGTGGAGAACTTGTCGAGTTAGGTCGATGTGGGACCGCGTTCTCCACAGTTTCGTTTCGCGAGTTGGAGCGACTGACGAGAACACCGTGACTTACACTCGCGTCACACACCAGTCGTCCTGAACTGTCCCACAGACCATCAACAGCGACGCAATGTGGAGAACCTCCTTCAACCCTCGAACAGATACCCGTTTGCGAACTTTCACCTTTCGACAATCCACAATTTCAAGCCCCCTCTACTAAGACTGTTGCTAGAGAGTTCTCTTGTAAGAGGGACGCAAAGAAGCAAGACCACAATGTGGAAACTCGATGTCACTTGGCCTTGGGGAAGCCCGCATCGAGCAACTCTTGAATGCCCGGTTTGAGTGGTCGGACATCGTAGCCTTCCTTCACCAAGGCTTCGGCCGCCGCCAACGCGCGACGACCGGCGCGGCAGTGCGTGTAGACGATCTTGTCCTTCGGAATGATCTCCAATAGCGACTTCGCGTCGATCCCTTTTTGGAGTCGGCTGTTTGGCAACGAGGTCGCTCCCTCGACGTGAGCTTCATCCCATTCACCCTGTTCACGGACATCCAGCAACACCGCTTCCCGCTTAGCCAACCGTTGTTTGACGACATCAAGCGAGTCGGTCGTGTGAGTCAGTTCAGCCAGTGACTTGATGCGAATCCGGCGGAAGTCCACTCGATCGCCGTGACCGAGGAACCCAAGATGCCCCTTCGCGCGAGACAGTCCGGGATGCGGCGTTCCATCCAACGTTCCGGACTTTGTCGCTTCATCGAGGTCGGCATCGACGATCGTGGTGCCGTTGACGACGATCGTCACGCGACGCCCCTTGGCGGTGACCTCTTGCTGATTCCATTCACCGAGCGGTTTGAGTGAACCGACCTTTGCGGGGACGATCCCGTACACGGAGCCGTGGTATTGATACGGCTTCAACGTTTTGTACTTCTCGGCAGTGTCATCGAGGATTTGCAGTTCGATCCCTTCGAGATGCAGGTTTCCTTCGGCGACCTTCGGGCAGCGAATTCCCAATCCGTTGTTCGCTCCGTCCGTCAGCTTGAACTCAAACTTGAGTGTGAAATCGGAGTACTCAGCTTCGGTAAGCAGGTTCCCTTTGCCTCCCGCCACACAAATCAAGTTGCCGTTCTCGACCGCGTATCCGGCCAACGATCCCGTCCATCCGGCGAGCGACTTCCCATCGAATAGCGACACGAAACCCTCTTCCACGGCAGGAGTTTTTTCCTCTGCCATCGCCGCGCCGCTCAGTGCGACAGCCATACCGAGTACCAACCACGAATTCAGTCGATTCATTTTGTGATCCCTTTCCAATGAGTTTGCTGAACAATGATCGAGCGACTCCACTGAGTCGATCGCGTGCGGCAGGATCATGAACCACATCGGTTCTGTCCATCGTCGTTGGTTTTGTTTCATTCAACGAGCTATCGGTTGGCGTGTTGGGTGTGTCTCTGTACCGTAGCCGCCCTCCGTTGGGAGCATGTGCCAGCGGTGAGTTCGATCCCGTCACCGTCTCTTTGAGGAAGCTGTTTGATGAAAAGTTTGACTCGTTCTTTTGTCGCCGTCGCCTGCTGTGCGACGGCATTTGCGCTGGGAGTCTCCGCCAATCAGCAGACAACTCCCGAGACGAACTTTGCCAGTGAGGTCATTGATCTCGGCATGGTCGTCAGCGATCTCGACAAGTCGGTGAAGTTCTACAAGGACGTGATCGGTTTTGAAGAAGTCGATGGCTTCAAGGTGCCGGGACAGTTCGCACTCGACACCGGCTTGGCGAACAAGCTGGAGTTGGATGTTCACGTGTTGCTCTTGGGCAAGGGTGAGAAGGCGACTAAGTTGAAGCTTATGCAGTTCAAGACTTCGCCTGGTGCGCGTGTGGACAACACGTTCATTCACTCGTCCTATGGCTTTCGCTATCTGACGATCGCGGTGAAGGACGTGAACGCCGCCGTTGCTCGGGCTGAGAAAGCGGGCGCGAAGCCGATCGCCAAATGTCCCGTCCCGCTTCCCGAAGGCTTGCCCGCCGGATTGGCTCTCGCCAACTACCGCGATCCCGATGGCAACTTGGTGGAACTCGTCGGACCTTGGAAGCCTTGAGCGAGGCG
>JAYTXB010000706.1:0-2323 GCA_043743205.1 Schlesneria sp. | reverse complement strand
TGTCGCGGAACACGATCGAACTCCCGAGACACCCGAAATACAACCCGTTCCCCGGTGGAGGGAGCGCCCATTACGGACGGCTGCGGCTGTTCGAGACCTACACGCAGTACGAGTTGTGGGACCAACTGATCGCCGACGCGCAGACCCAATACCTCGCCCCGACCGACGATCCTGCCGAGCAAGTCAAACGCTTCCGTGCGCTCGGGCGAGCCTACTTCCGCAAGGGTGACGCTCAGAACGGGACGACTCAATTGGCGTTGCTCGAACACCGCTTGAAGCGACTCCAACAAGATCAGGACGAAGCGGTCGATCTGGCCAACGCCAAGGCACGGTTCGAGGGCAAGGACACGAAAGCCATTGAAGCGGCGGAGACTCAAGCCAAGCAACCGACCTCGGAAAAGATTCGCGTGATCGAACGCGCCATCGACGAATTGCAGGGCTACGTGTTGCTGGCCGAGGGCAAACCGGCCGAAGCGCACGAGCGACTCAAGAAGGCGACGAACGTCGATGAGCCTTATCTCGCCGAAGTGTTGCGACTCGCGGGGAAACCCGATGACGCACTGAAGGCGATGCGCGATCACGCCAACTCACACGAGAACGAAGTCCGCCCGCTGGCTCACCTCGTGCAGATGCTCTGGCAACTCGACAAGAAGGACGAAGCGAAGCAGTCGTTCGAGAAGCTGCGTGAGATTTCGGGGCAACTCGATTTGGATGCTCCTCCCTTCGCGCGACTCACCCCGATCGCGCTGGAACTCGGGTTCGGACAGGATTGGCGCGTGAAGTCTCCCGCGAAGGACGACGTGGGCCAGCGACCGAGCCTCGACTCACTCGGTCCCTTCACGTGGCAGCCGTCGCCCGCGGCCGATTGGTCGCTCCCCGATGCCGATGGAAAATTGCGAACGCTCGCCGAGTATCGCGGTCGTCCGGTGGTCGTGATCTTCTATCTCGGTTACGGCTGCTTGCACTGTGCCCAGCAGTTGCAGGCGTTCGCTCCGAAGACGCAAGAGTACGCCGACGCCGGCATCTCTCTGATCGCGGTCAGCACCGATAGCCTCGACGATTTGAAGAAGTCGCACGAGCGCTTCAAAAAGGACGGCACGTTCCCGTTCCCACTGGTCTCAGACGATTCGTTCGCGGCGTTCAAGCTCTATCAGGCATTCGATGACTTCGAGAAAGTTCCGCTTCACGCGACGTACCTGATCGACGGCGAAGGCCGCATCCGCTGGCACGACATCGGCCCCGAGCCATTCCAAAGCGTGGACTTCCTGCTGAAGGAAGCGAAGCGGCAACTCAACCCGAATCACATCGACTTCCCCGTCGAACCGACGTTGTTGGACCTGACTCGCCCCGCCGATGCCCTCGCCCCCCGCAACGTCTTCCCGCCCGCGCCGCCTGCACCCGCGCCAACAGCTCCCGGCCCGTCTCCCCAGCCGTCCGAGAAACGCGCTGTCGCCGGCGGGTGATACAGACGTTCTGCTCCCGTCACTTCTCCGTCACGAAGCGGAGCGTGAAGGCCGCTTCCGGCTTCACCGAGTCGGCGGGGAGTGAACCGATCTCGGTCATCTGTGATGCAAGCGATTGCCAGCGTTCGGCCGTCATCGTGCCGAGTCGCTCTGCGGCGAAGCCCTGTGGCAGACAGAGCGGCTTGAGTGCACCGACTCCAAACGCCAGCACGTCGAGGCCCATCTGAGTGTTCTGCTCGTGGATGTGCCGGTTCGTTTCATCGGGTTCGGCGAGATACTTCTTCCAGCCGCGAATCGACGCGCGCGTCATCTTGGCGACCAACTCGGGCCGCTGTTCAATCAACTCGCCGCGCGTGATGAGCAGACTTGTGTATGTGTTGAAGCCCAACTCGGAGAGCATCAGGCAGACGGGATCGCCCCCCTGTTGTTCGGCGACGAATGGTTCGCTGAAGTTGTAAGCCTGCTGCCCGTACTTCGGTTCGAGCAGGAACTGCGCGACGTTGCCGGGATACGAAGTGATCTGCGCGCCGCTCAGATCGACCTGCTTCATCAGGAACTGCGCGAACGGTTGGCCGGTGTTCATTGCGAGCGTGAAGGGCTTCCGTCCGGCCAGTTCTCTCAGCGACACGATCCCTTCGCTCTTGTGGACCATGATGCAGCGCGGACTGTCTTGAATGGGGGCCATCACGGCGACGACATCCGCTTGCTGAACTCGCCCGAGCAACAGCTTGTCGGCGTTATCGACTCCAAACTCAACGACCCCCGACGCGACATCGGCAATGACCGGCACCTTCGGCCCGCCACCCCGAATCGTCACGTCTAAGCCTTCTTCTGCGAAGTAACCGTGAACGAGCGCCGCA